>USLC01000038.1 GCA_900555375.1 uncultured Eubacteriales bacterium | reverse complement strand
CTTGCATGTGTTAGGCACGCCGCCAGCGTTCGTCCTGAGCCAGGATCAAACTCTCGATTATATTGTTATATCTAAGCTTTCGCTTTTATATACTCGTTCGTTTGTTAGCTCTTATCGAATACTAACGTTTTTTGTAAAGTTCGTTTAAACTTTTTTGGAATTGACAAGGTATTTTACCTTGTGCAATTGTCATAACAGTCTTGCTCTTGCAAGTTCCTGTTACCGCTTCTTCACTGTTTACTTTTCAAACATCACCCTGTCCCTCAAGGACAGCTTATTCATTATATCACGTTTATCCCTCTTTGTCAAGTACTTTTTTTAAGATTTAAAACTTTTTTAAATCTTAACATTTAACGCGATACGTTGTCATTTACGATTTATGCTGCAAATTCTCAATCGCCTGATTGTTATGCCCATTCACCTTCCGCAAGCGACAACTTTTATAGTATACCACGCTTGTTACCATTTGTCAAGCACTTTTTTAAATTTTTTAAAAAAATCTTGTCCGGCACCGAAATTCAGGGTTTTCTAATCTTATTTTAATTTAGCGGCTGTATACTGACGCCATAAACAAAAAGAAAAGAGTGGTGAATATTATTATGAAGAAACACAAACTCCGTAAAACTATATCCGTCAATTTTATAATTTTAACGCTTATCCTGCTCTGCTGCTGCACCAAACTTCCGTACAGCGGCGCGGCACAGGTTAAGGCTACCGGCGAATTTTCGGTAACTGCGCTCAATATCGGCAAGGCTGATTCGCTTATTCTTAAAACGCAAAACCACACTGTGTTGATAGACTGCGGCGAAAAGGGTGACAGCGATGATATCATAAACGCTCTTGCCGAATCGGGAGTATCCGAAATCGACTGTCTTATAATCACCCATTTTGACAAAGATAAGGAAAAGCTTCGGCTTCGCTCGTACGGCGTTCCGAATACGGATACCAAAGTCTTTCTTGAAATCAAGAAAAAGTATAACGGAATCGTAAACAAACGCCGAACGGTTATGACGCTTGACGAAGCGTACGAGTTTACCCGAACGGGCAAACCGCCCGTTTTAAAAGAATATATGAACGAACAGGTCATAAACGAAATCGCGTACTTCTTATTTCTTTGTGATAACGGCGGCGATCGCAACTGATAACAGCGAAATATGAGCAAGCGTATTAAGATTTTTAACAGAATTGCCGCTGCGGACAAAAACTCTCTCGCAGCCCGCTTGCTTAAAGCGCGAATTGTATCTTTCGGCTTCTGTTCTGAGAGCATAAACGGATTTAAAAGCTATTGAGCTTCTGTCAATAGAAAGCCTGTAATCATAAGGAATCATTCTGTCACGAGAAAAGATAGAAAACCACGTGTGGAATTTTGATTACAGCGGCGGCACAAACGTTGTTGACGTATATATACGATACCTGCGCAAAAAAATTGACGCCCCGTACGAAAAGAAGCTGATTCAAACCGTGCGCGGCTTTGGATATATGATTGAAGAATAGGTGAAATATAATGAAAAAACTATCACTTAAGCTTAAAATCACTCTGTGGTATACTTTTATTATGATAATTGTATCCACGGTTGTCTTATTGGCTATGACGTCAATCAGCACTAAAATGCTGAACCGCGAGACCGTTTCCGGGCTTACCCGCTCTGTAAATGATATGTCGCGCGAGCTTGAGAGAAACCCCGACATTCACAGAGTTCCCGATTTCAAGTATTTTGACCAAGGGGTTCAGCTCACGCTTTACGATGATGACGGAAATCTTGCCGGCGGACAGCTTCCCTTCGGAATAACCGAAAAGCTTTCTCTCTCTGACGGAGAGACGCGCAGGGAATCATACAACGGCAACAGCTACTACGTAAGTGATAAAAAATTTATTTCTGCGTCGGATAAAAGAACATATTGGATTAAAGGCATTGTTTCAATATCCGACGGAACATATGCCATAAACTCGCTTGCCAAATACAACGCTCTTCTCGCAGCGGTTATGATAGTCATTGCCGCTCTGGGCGGATATATTATAATTCAAAGAACCCTTATCCCCGTAAACAAAATTCGCACAACCGCCGATGAAATAAGCGAAAGCAACGACCTTTCGCGGAGGATTGGTTTAAATAACGGCAATGACGAATTCTGTCGGCTTGCGCAAAGCTTTGATAAAATGCTTGACCGTATCGAACAAACCGTTGAGCGCGAAAAGCAGTTTACTTCCGATGCCTCTCACGAGCTTCGCACCCCCGTTACCGCAGTTTTGTCGGCCTGTGAATATATGATAAATTATGCAAAGGATTATGACGAACTAAAATCCTCCGCCGTTTCCGTCAAAGAGCAGGCAGAGAGAATGTCGCGCCTTATATCGGGACTTTTAACAATCTCCAGAATGAATAAAAATACGATTCAAACCACATTTGAAGAAGTTGACGTCAGCGAGCTTCTGGAGTTTGTGTGCGACGAGCAGGAGGAAATTCACACCGAAAACATAAAGCTTTTAAGGCAAATTGATGAAGGTATCTGCGCAAGGGCAGACAGGCTTTTGCTTATAAGGCTTTGTATCAACCTTATCTCAAACGCATATAGCTACGGAAAGGACGGAGGAACTGTAAATGTGTCGCTGAAAAGCGACTTAAACACTCTTACCCTAAGCGTATCAGATGACGGAATAGGAATCCCGCCCGAGCATCTGCCGAAAATATGGGAACGCTTCTACAGGGTTGACCCCTCGCGCAGCGAAAATACAAACGGAAGTATGGGGCTTGGTCTTTCTATGGTAAAATGGATTGCCGAATGTCACGGCGGAAGCGTCTCGGTAACCAGCGTTACGAACGCAGGCAGCACGTTTACATTTACAATGCCTATAATAAAAAATCCCGTTTAAGACGGGATTTTTTATTATACTATAAACCTTGGGTACACAGCAATATCCTCGGTGTCAAGCGGACTGTACTCTTTGGGTTTGGGAGTTTTGCCCGCCCTTGCCCCTATGGGGTTGGTCATTAAGAAATACTTCAGAGCATCATACAAATGATCCTCCTGAGATGTGTCAACGTCCTCGGGCCGGACAGAATCATATCCAAGCTGTGGCAGCGTTCTTATCATATTTTTGCAGTTTTCAAAAAAATATATCATAGGAAGCCCCTCGTCATCAAACGCAAGCCGATAATGAACCTGCATCTTTCCCGCAAGGCGGTTATGATTTCCCTTTTCAAAATACACGCCGCGCCTTTCCATCATATCCGCAATACTGCCGTCCTCCGTCCCGGTATTGTTCCATATTGCAGGGTCTGCAACTCCGGTTATGTGAAGCCCCGCATCCTCGGTTTCTTCTATTCTTCGTATTTCGTCCGCGATTTTTTGTGCCGTCCAGCGTATACCCACATCCGGCTCGCCCGTACAGCCGTACAACTCACGGTAATTATATGCTCTGCCGTCTTCGTCCACCGCATACCACGAAACGGCAAACGGCTTTGAATAGCCAAAGTCAAATGCACGGAATCTTCTCCACTCTCTCGGCACATCAAACGGCTCTATCACGTGTGACCACCTTCGTGTTTTTCTGCCAAGCGCAGAATTGCGCCATTCGGCAAACACCTGTCCGTCAAATATATCCCACTCTCCGTAAAGCAAAGCCTTTCTCTCTTTTTCGGGCAGCTGCTTAAGACGGTTGATATAGTCAGCGTCTGACCGCATTAAAAACACATTGTCGCTGACATATGACGGAATAAAGAGCCGCCGCGCTCCCGTCTCTTTATCTGTATGAACCGTGTTCGGCTCAAACCCGTCTATAAATCTGCGCTTAACCCAATTATGTCCGATTCCTCCGGGGTTTGTGCTTGACTTAACCATTTTCGGATAAGAATTTACCCCTCTTATCCTCGAAATAAGATATGTATACTGATCCTCGGTAAAATGGGTCAGCTCGTCAAATCTGACCACATCATATTCGGCGCCCTGATATCTTAAAACATCCGTCTTTGCCGCACAGAACCCAAACTCTATTATTGAACCGTTTAAAAAAATCCATTTACGGCTGCTCGCGGCATATCTGCAAGCCGACCGCGGATAAAATTCAAGCGAGACCAGAATAAGCGAATGCTCAAGCTCGGGATAAGTCTTTCTTAAAATAAGCTGACGGCTTTTGGGATATTTCAGCGCATAAATCAGCGCGTCCGCAAGCTGTCCGTACGACTTCCCGCCTCCTGCGGCTCCGCCAAACAAAACCTCATCGGCGTCAGCGTCCATAAACCGCTTCTGCGTCTCGGTAAGCTCAAGATACAGCCTTTCTTTTTTTGATTTATTCGCTTTCATCTTTTTGTTCCGCCTCATTTTCAATAATTTTAATCGTAACGTCCAAGCTTACGTTTTCTTCGCTCTCCTCCCGCTCTTTTTCATATATGGACATAATCTCCTTTGCCGCGGCAAGCGCAACCCTTTCGTTATCGCAGGACATAAGCGAAACAAGCTTTTTATGCGCTCTGTCCGGAACGCTTGTCTCATCTCCGCCGTCTTTATCCTCTGCTGCGATACACTCATCATACAATAATTCCCTTTTATCATCCATAATTTTATTCACCTACCATTTGTCCTACCAGCTTCATTAAGGCATGATCGTGTACCCTTATTGCCTGTCTGCGGCTGTAATATACGTGAAACTCTATATAATCCCATCGAATTAAATTTATGTATCTCGCGACCATAACAAGCCTTTCATTTTCATCGAGGATACCGAAAAGTCTTTCCACATCCTCCATAAGAATCTCCATCTTTTTCTGAAGCTTTTCAATCTGCCCGCGGTAATATTTAAGTGAATTTTTAAAGTCTTTCACCTTGTTGAATTCGGTCTCAAGCTCTTGATAAAACTTTATTTTAAGCTCCAGCTCTGCCTTAACCTGCGGAATATTTCTCAGCCATTCCTTTACTTCACTTACATTACTTAAAATCATTTTTTTAATCCTTTCTTATCTTAATTAAATATTATCTGTTGATGCCTGTAATCTCATAGTATTCACAGCAGCAATCCATATCGCAGAACAATCCGTCGGTGCTTTGCACTGCCTCCCCGTCGTCATATACGGGCTGTCCGCAATATGTGCAATCCCCCAAATATTCTTCTATATCATACGGAGAGCAATTACCGAATATCTCTGCCTTGATTATGTCAGGATGGGTCAATTTAAATCATCTCCTTTCCCCTCTTTTTTCTTGACATATTCGCCTAAATATTGGTTATACTAATATTATATAACGAATTATACAATAGTCAAGAATATAAAATCGAATTTTATGGTATTTTGTTGACAAATATCAATAAATATGTTATTATATAATAGCGGTTATTATGACCTCTTATTATCCGCCGCCCTTTGATAAGAGGTCTTTAATTGTCAAAACTTTCAATAACGGGCGATATAATAAGGAGGTTTTTATGACAAACAAATCTATCTCTCAAAAGTTACAGCAGGCCCGCAAAAATGCCGGATTATCTCAGCGCGATATGTACAGTCGACTCGGGGTAAGCCAATCTACCTTCAGTTCATGGGAAACAGGAAAATCAGAACCGTCAATCTCCAATTTTCTTAAGCTTTGCGAAAGCTATGGAATCGCAAACATTGCCGATTATTTTGCAGGTAGCGGAACCTCCCGACAGCCCGAGCCCGATCCGCATATTTTAAACAAACTAATGAGCCTTGACGAAACGGGCCGTGCTCTGCAACTGTCTTGACTTTGAATATCGCGCTATGCAGCGCCGCCTTGATATTTCGCGCCGAAGCATTTTAATCTACACACAGTCTTCTGCCGCGGCAGCCGAATGCGCAATAACCGACCTTTCCGCCCCTTGCATTGCGGAGGCGGGTATGTGCATCACCGATGACTCGATGGAACCTTTGATTCACAGCGGAGATATCGTATTCATCAAACACCGCGACAGCCTCACAAGCGGCGAAATAGGCGCTTTCATCTATGAAGATAAGCTGTATTGCCGCAAAATAGAATACTGCAGCGGCGAGACCCGCCTCTATCCTTTAAACTCCGCTTTTCCCGTCATCAGAATCTCCAACGGCGGCGATCTTCGCCTCCTCGGCGGAATCCTGCTCTGACGCTATTTTACGCAAGCCCTCAATAAGCTTTTCTTTTCCGTCAAGATGCATACACTCAAGCATCAGAATCGATTCGCGCACAGTATCTTTATGAAACAGCCCCATCTTCCATAAATCCGTCAGCGTCTGGTTTTGCGCCACTCTGCTGTACGGATTGTTTTTTTCAGCCGAAACAGCAATGTCAAACTCGGCGGGCAGTCTTGTCTCTCCGCCTTGCAGAGCTTTGTTTGAAAACATAATATACTCACAGCCGCCGTCATCTCCGGAGATTCTGTACGAGCGCGGCTCATCATAAAACTGACGAATCAATTCGATGCAAAAGTATATTATCCTCTTATACGCCTCGTAACCCTCGCCTATCATATCCCTTGACAGTTTTTCACCCGCCTGCTGAAGAGCCACAATTGCCGAATACGCCGTTACGCCGCCCGTGACATCTCCCTGCTGAAAGTCAAGGTTGCCCGAAACTTCCTTTATCTCATTTATCTTATTTGAGCGGTGCTGAATTATAAACGGATGTAGCGGCTTTGCCTGAAGTTCGCGGATATTATCATCTCCCACTGACCCTGCCGAATGAATTATATCTTTTGACAAATCGGTAAGCTCATACTCGTTAAGTCCGCCGTTATCCTTTATCATAAATCTTGTCTTGCCCGAAATCATTGCGTTTTTGCTGATAATCGCGCCGGCCTCGTAGGTGATTTCGCCGCAGCGTACGGCGGTTTCAAAGAGCGCATCGGAAAAGCCGAGCGGCAGGTGGTGCGCCGCAATATGAAAGGTGTCGTCCAGCACCAGAAGTGGGCAGCCCAGCAGTTCCCCTGTGCTCAGCGCTAACTGCCGGAGATCATCCTGCGAAAAGAACTCCTCCAGTAGCGCCTCTGCATTGCACGACTCCCAGCGTTTTTCCTCCATGGTCTGCCTCCTTCTTCGGCTTGTGCATTCGGTACAAGTCGTTTTTTCTTTATTGTATCGGCAGCTTCTTGTTT
>USLC01000037.1 GCA_900555375.1 uncultured Eubacteriales bacterium | reverse complement strand
TGTACCAATCATATTCCAAATAACATTCTTCTTTGTGTTATTATCCATAAAGACCTCTTCTCTACATGTTTTTCTCTACAAGACTATACGTTATATACCCAACAAGAATACTTAAAGGAATCGATATTAGAATATTCATACCAACAAGCATCGATCCACCAAATAAACTAATAACCATTTGTTGGATTGGCCATCCACATAAGTAAATATCATAAGATAAATTTCCTAGTGAAGCTAAATGATTATTGCATTGTGGCAAGCAAAACGCAATATATAATGTTAAATAAGGAACAAATAAAAACGAAGCTACTTGTCCATATCCTAAAACAATCAATAAAACAAATGCCACTAATGAAATTATTATAAATATTAAAACTATAATAATTATAATCGGTATTTTATGAAAACAACCGGGCTTTGACACATATTATTTTAAGAAAGGATGTGAAATGCTTGATTCCGGAGCCTTTTATTAAACCCGAACTGTACGAAAAGTATAAAAGCTTTGCCGAAAGCGGTAGAATACTGCTTTTAAGCGCTCCGTGCGGATTCGGTAAAACAACCGTTATAAGGCGGCTGCTTAACGGGACGGAATACGGCAGTCTGTCTGCCGAAGATTTGAATTTTGCCCTGCTTAACAAAACGGATTACCGCATAATTCTTATAGATGACCTTAACAGGCTTCAATACGACAGCGACAGACAACTGCTTTATTCTTTTATACGCGATAATCCGAAAACAAAATTTATTCTGCTGACGCGCGGAGAGGTGCCGTCAATACTTATTCCTTTCAAGCTTTCGGGGCTTATGATAACCGTTAATACGGAAGAGTTTTTCTTAACCCGCGTAGAAACAGCAGAGTTTTTTGAAAGAAACGGCGTAAGCTTAAGCGATTCACAGGCCTCTGTCTTACACCGTGAAACAATGGGATATCCTCTTGCTCTCTCGATTGTGCTTCGGCATATGATAAACGGAGAGCCATTAGGGGATAAAATGCTGAGTGACTGCAAGCGCGAAATTTTTGCATATTTTGACGAGATGATTTTCCGCAGGTTTGAGCTTCCGCTGAGAAGATTTCTGCTTGAGCTTGCGCCGTTTGAAAGCTTTAATACAGAGCTTGCCAGAATGGTAAGCGGCGATGTTCACGCCGGCGAGCTTTTGGCTGAGATTCAGAGAAACACGCGTATGCTGATATATGACAGCATTGACAAATTCGGTTTTTGGGCTATCTTCCGCGAATTTCTGCAATCGAGCGAATTTACAGCAGAGCATCAGGCGGCAATATACAGCCGCGGCGGTCTTTATTACGAGCTTCACGAAAACTACGGCAAGGCGCTTGAGTATTATTCCAAAAGCGGCGAAAGCAGCAAAGTATCAGAGCTTTTGATAAAGACTACCAATCTTCACCCCGGTATGGGGCATTATGAAGAAATGGAAAACTACTTTCTCTCGCTGCCCGACAGTCAGATTTCATCCAGCCCCGCGCTTATGCAGGGAATGTGTATGCTGTGCGCCCTGCACACTGACTATGATACCTCTGAAAAGTGGTACCGCGAGCTTGAAAACTTTGCGGCAATGCGCGGCAAGTCTGACGCGGCGGCACGCGAAGCAAGAAGCCGCCTGACTTGGCTTGATATTTCGCTGCCTCAGCGAGGGGTAAGCGGAATGGCTGACACGGTAAAAGCGGCGTTTAAACTGCTTACGAGCAAAGAAATCAAGCTGCCCGCCTTCTCTGTCACAAGTGCAATGCCAAGCATAATGAACGGCGGCAAAGACTTTTCCGACTGGAGCAAGCGCGATGACTTTTTATACTCTACCATTCGCATTCCGGTTGAGGCGATTCTGGGGAAAGACGGCGTTGGTCTGCCCGATTGCGCTATAACCGAAAGCAAGTTTGAAAAAGGTGAAGACGTGTCAAGCCGTATGCTTACGCTTGTCTCCAAAATAAGTGAGGTTCAGAGCAAGGGTACCCCTGATATAGAATTTGCGCTTATCGGTCTGCTTGTAAGAAGTCAGGTTGACTCGGGCAAGGCGGATGACGCAATGCTGACTTTGACCTCTCTTATAGAAAGGTTTGAAGAAAAAGAGCTGACAAGGTTTCTGCCCAACATAAACGCAATGATGTGCCGCATAGCTCTTTTTTGCGGGGATTTTGATTTTACGGACGAATGGTATCACAAAAACGCCGATTTAAACAGCGTAAACTTTAAAACATTAAAAAGATATCAGTATATAACAAGAGCATTATGCGAGCTGTCATACGGAGAAAATGACGCGGCGCTGCTTACCTTATCTCCGCTTGAACCGTTTTGCTGCGTATGCGGAAGGCACATAGACCTTGCGCACATATACGCCTTATCGGCAATCGCACGGTACAGAAAAAAGGACGATAACTGGAAAGAGAATTTTAAATCGGCTTTTGACATAGTTGAAGAATACGGATTTATACGCACCCTAAGCGGTTACGGAGCGGCTCTTTTGCCCATCGCGGACGAGTATTTTAAAAACAAAAAGACATCTAAATTTGTAACCCGCCTTATTAAGGCAATGCGAAGCCAAACGGTATATTATCCAAACTTTTTAAAGCCAAAAAACGACTCGGTTGAAAAGCTGACCGAGGCAGAGCTTCAGGTACTTCGTCTGCTTTGTGCGGATAAAAGTAACGCCGAAATAGGCGAAATATTGGATATAAAGCTGGCAACGGTTAAAAGCCACGTAAGCCACATTCTGCAAAAGCTTGGCGTTAATCGCCGAAGCGAGGCGAAAACAACAGCTGAAAAGCTTAAACTAATATAAATCATCAGGAGGAATGTATTAATGAAAAGATTTTTAAGCGCATTTATATCTGGCATTATGATTTTGTCTCTTCTGCCTGCATCTGCCGCGGGTAACACCGAAACGGTCGAAGATGTCAGCAACGGCGTCAAAGCGCCCGTGTTTAATGCACGCAACTACAACGATGACAATTTGTTTAAAAAGTATATCAGAAACGCGTACAGCGGCAAGCTGTCGCCTACGTCTCTGACGCTGTCATCGGGGGCATTATTTAAGCTTGTCGGCAGATATAACTCTGCATATCGTTACAGCACAGGCTTTAACGAAAAAGACGATTCAATGTCTATGCTGTGGAACACAAGATATTACCGCCGAAACAGCGGCGAACGCTGGGAAGCAAACTTCAAGTTCAAGATGGCAACCGAGGCAAGCGACCAAGCTTCATACAAGAACTTTAAAGCAATGTTAGAAAGCGGTCAAATTCAGATGAAGTTCGGCGGGAACTTTGCCAACAACGGAAACAGCCGTCCGTCTATGAAGTTCGGCTCTAACGGAATTGATGGCTCAAGCCTGCCCAATAATGCCGTAGTCGAAAGGGACAGCGGCTGGTTCAACGTAAGCTATGAAGATCTTATGAATACCGAGCTTAAAATGGGCGGTGGCGGAGACGGAAGCGAAACGTATATCAACCGCCCGTGGGTTATGTTTGCCGACCTGACCAAGCCGACAATTAAATCCGCGTCAGTAGGCGCGGGAACACTCAAACTGAATATGGGGGAGCCGCTTCGCGTAATCGGAAATATATCCGATATGAAGCTTAAGCTTCGCGTTACAAATCTTCAGACGGGTATTCAGGATACCGAGCTTACCGCAACGGCAGTACGCATATCCAACGGAAGCACGAACTCAATCGATTTTAAAATTGACGCCCCTGAGGATTTAAAAGAATATCAGGTCACAAGAATTGAGGGCTTTGAGGTAAGCGGTCAAAACTATACAGGTCAGATGTATGGAGTATCTCTTGCCGATAACTATCTGTTTTCAACCTATTACGGTGAAGCTAAATACAAAAAGATAAATAATCAGCCCGGGCTTATCCCGGAACACTTCACATCTTCTACCCCCGTTACCGATATTGCAGGAAACAATTTAGAAATATCGCGAAAGGACTTGACCTCGTTTAATCTTATCAACGATGAAGTTCCGCCAAAGGTTGTAAGCGCCGAAATCAGCGGAAGTATGATAACAGAGGATAATACAAGAATTTCACAGGGGTCGGAATGGCCCGATGACATCGACAGAAGCAGCGTTTTCGCCGGTGTGGGTGACTGCATAACCTTCTCGCTTATGTCTGATGAAGTGCTTAAAATATATAACGACAGCGAAATCTATATAGACCTTAATATAAAAGATAAAGACGGCAATTCGATACGGCTTTCTTATGACAAGACAGAGAACGTATATGACGGCGTAAATAAGCGCAAAGCAACAAAAATAACATTTAAGCCGCTTACTATAACCGCCGATATGAAGTCTGATAATGTAAACGACCCTATCAGACCGACTAAAATCGAAGTGAAGAGGGTATATGATTTATACATAAGTTCTATGAAATCAGCCGACATTGATTTTATGCCGAAACAGCAGATTTATTTTGACAACACCGCACCGACAGTAGAAATCGATGGAAATATAGAAGGCGATGCAAAAAACGGCGAATTTGTTATACCGATAAGGTTAAACGACGGCGAGGGTAAGGTCTCGGGCTTTGTCAGTCTTGACGCTGACCTTGCGTGGGTCTATGACGGGGATAAACAGATAAGCTATAAATATGCGATAAGTACCTCCCCCTCTTCAACCCCTGCCGAGGGCGACTATAAAACCGCGGTTTTGAATAATGCCTCAAAACCCGCGTGGAATAAGTTTGAAACTCCGCAAAGTGAATTTTATATACATATAAAAACCGATGCGACAGAGCTTAAGGGCACAAAGCTTATGCTTAAATCAAACGACTGGGCGGGAAACAGCGGAGCAAGCGAACAGTCTCTTGATAAAATAAGTATAGACAAGGTCGCCCCCGTTATCTCTCTCGTTTCGATGAATACCGAGTACGGAGACAACTCTGCCACAATTAAAGCTAAGGTTAAAGTAACCGACTATAACACAGACGGGCTTATTGCAAAGTATCAGCTTGTTGATAAAGACGCACAAGCCGATGACTCCAAATGGGATAACGCAAATATCACAGACGGGGTATTTGACTTTTCGCAGGAGCTTACTTCCGCTCAAAAATTTGAAAAAGACCTGCTTGTATACGCGACCGATAAAGACAATAACAAATCCGAAATTTCGCGATACAGCGCTGTTGCCGACCTAACAAAGGCAAAGGCAAAGTACGAGGTTAAAAGCGACTTGTCACAGTTAAACAGTTCACCCGAAATCACGGTGTCGGCGCCCGATAACACCGAATCAAAGGCATATGCCGACACACGCGTTACCCTTAAAATGGGTGAAAATTATTACACAAAGGTATATAATTCAAGCAATGCGGCAGACGGAGTGAATATATTCGACTTTACAAATCAAAGCGGCTGGTACAAGATCACATATAATCAGGACGGCACAGCCTTTGATACTGTAACTGCACTTACCGATACAGCAGAGCTTTCAGGCTTCTACGGTGAGGTTACGGTCGAGTTTGAAAGTGCATTCTCTGATTTGACCCCCGAAAATAACAAACCGCTTCGTCCGACTGACAGCTCGAAAGATGTTTCATATCAGAAAGAGGGCGGCTTTAAGGTATTGTACGCACCGATAACCGATGAACTTCACAACATTAGCTTTGATAGCAGCTTTAAGACCGACAAGGGTGAAGCTTTAACGGCAGGCGGAGGCATCAAGCATATCACAAGGCATAAAACCATGTCTGATGTAAGGCTCAGCTTTAGCATAAAAAATAACATTGTAGCTGCGTGGGGCGTAAACAATATCGATTTTGAAAATTCAAAAATTGAGGTAACAAATTCAAGTGGCACGATTGTTTATACCGCTGCGCTGAGCAGAAGCGAAAATCAGATATTCGCTATGCCCGACAGAGATAATGACGGCAATATTTTAGGCACAGACGCATACAGAATAACGGTTTATCTGTATCAGACAGGAAGTGACGAACCGCAGACTTTCAGCTACGACACCGCGGTTGTGCTTGACAATCTGACCCCGTCATCAAACACGGGCGCAACGAAGACAGAGATTCTGCCCGGCACATTCTTTAACGGTTATGCCATCGGTTCACCCTACATTACTCCGATAGAGAAGACAAGCGACACACTTATGACAACAATAAATGTCGGGACAGCCGACGAAGCCGAGATTTTCAGAAGTGAAACCGACGCATACGCTGTAAACAGTCTTGGTATGTTCTATACTAAAATAACTCTTACAACCGAGGATGTTTCAAAAGAGCTTTGCGGCGAAACAATAGGTCGGGTTTCGGGCTTCCGCGTATGGAACAAGCTGACAAGCGGCGGCGAGGACCTTCCGTTTAAAAGCGATAAAGATAATTCATACAGCTGTACATATGATATAAGGAGAATCGATGATGAAGCCAATCTTAAAAACGCTAAAGCAGACGGCGATCTTAAGATTATCAAGGGAACAAACACGATCTGCTATCAGGTTAAGCTTGACAACGGAAATATATCGCCCGTATATGAATTTACGATTAACACCGTTGATTCTCTGCCGCAGGCATCTCTTAATATGAAGATAAACGAGTCGAAGAATTATGAAGACGGAGCATCTGTTCACGCTTTGTCAGCCGACGCAAACCTTGAAAACGTGTTCTCACCCAACGGCGAAGTAAAGGTATATTATTTATATCAGGGCGGCGAGAGCAATAATTTCTCATCCTGGTCGTGCAGGGAAATAAAAGCCAACGAAGAGACAAATACATATGACATAACTAATTTAATCGGCGAATCGGGCAAAAAATATCAAAGCTATACCGATGTAAATGATACAGGTTTTAAAAACACAATGCACGCGTTTTGTATTGTTGACGAAAGCGGGAACTCAATCGTGATTTTCCCTCAGTTTAAGAACGGAACAAAATATACGTTTGAAAAAGAAACTCTCAATTCCGCGCCGTATTCGTTAAATAAATATAACACCTCAGAGTATATTTATCATATTAACGATCAATATACAGACCTTGATAAATCAACAATAATTATAAACGACAGCGGCGAAGAGCTTCCTCTTAAAAATCCGCCCATACCAAATCCTTACGGATATACGGGCGCCTCGAAC
>USLC01000036.1 GCA_900555375.1 uncultured Eubacteriales bacterium | reverse complement strand
AAAGTAAAACGAGCCGTTCTCGCCCTGCTCAAACGAAAGACACGGATAATTTTTAAGCTCGTCAAAGCTTATTGATTTCCTGTCCGCAAGCGGATGATTCTTCCATATATACACGTATGCTTTACAGTTGATAAGACGGTGAAATTCCAAATCATTCTCGTCAAGCATTTTTTCTATAACCTTTCGGTTAAAATCATTCATATACAAAAGACCGATTTCGCTTTTAAAATTGCCTACATCGCAAATTACGTCAAACGTTTTTGTCTCACGTATGGCAAACTCATAATTCAAAGTTCCGAACTGCTTAACCGTATCAACAAACGCCTTAACAACAAACGAATAATGCTGGGTAGATACGCCGAACTTACGCTTTATATTTTTTGTTTCAATATATTTTTCGTGGATAAGCTCATACTGCTGATAAAGCTGTCTTGCATACATCAAAAACTCTTCGCCCTCTTTTGTAAGGGTGACCCCCTTGCTTGTGCGCAGAAAAATTGATATGCCCACTTCCCTTTCAAGGTCTTTTACCGCATTTGTCAAAGACGGCTGAGAGATAAAAAGCGATTCAGCCGCCTTGTTCATTGACCCTGCTTCCGAAATTGTTAATACATATATGATTTGCTGAAGCGTCACAGGCTTCTCCCTCCCGACTTATACAGCTGTCACTTCAGCCGAATACGATGTATTTTTTGATTTTTTCTTTACCGCTGCTTTGTTTTCCGCACCGCTCTGAAGATTCTTCTTCGCTGCGGAAAGCATAAGCTTTATTCTGTTAAGCTGATTTACCTCGCTTGCACCGGGGTCATAGTCAACTGCAACAATATTTGCGTACGGATAGCTGTTTTTTAAGGTCTTGATAACGCCCTTGCCCACAACGTGGTTCGGCAGGCAGGCAAACGGCTGAATACAAACAATATTCGGTACGTTTGAGGTAAGAAGCTCTGCCATTTCGCCCGTAAGAAACCATCCTTCGCCGTACTGATTTCCGATTGACAAAAACGGCTTTGCAAGCTCTGCCACCTTCTCTATCGGCATAGGCGCTTCAAAACGGCGGCTCTTTTCAAGCGCATCGATTGCAGGCTTGCGCAGCTTGCGTATCGCCTTGATTCCTATCATTGATGCCGCGGCAGAGCGAAGCGTTCCGCCGAGATACTCGTGCTTATACTCTGCATTGTAAAGGCAATAGTTCATAAAATCCATTAAGTCGGGCACTACCGCCTCCGCTCCTTCGCTTTCAAGCAAATCAACAAGATGGTTATTTGCAAGCGGCATATATTTTACAAGAATCTCGCCCACAACGCCGACCCGCGGTTTAACAAGCGTCTCATCGATAGGGAAGTTATCAAACGCACTAACGATTGCCTCACATACATTTTTAAAGCTTCTTCTGCTTTTGTTATTAATGAGCGAATCGATACAGATTTCCTCCCATTTTTTATGAAGCATATTCGCAGCGCCCTCAACCTTTTCATAGGGTCTTACGCGGTACAGACATCTCATAAACAGGTCGCCGTATACAATCGCCTTGGCAGCGGCGTAAATCAGCTTCGGGGGAAGCTTAAATCCGTCATTCTTTTCCATTCCGTTCGCATTAAGCGATATAACGGGAATGTGAGAAAGCCCCACCTTGTCAAGCGCCCTTCTTATAAATGCAACATAGTTGCTTGCGCGGCAGCAGCCCCCCGTCTGAGACATAATGACTGCAAGCCTGTCTGTATCGTACCTGCCCGATGTTACCGCTTCCATAATCTGTCCCACAGCGGTAATCGACGGGAAGCAAGCGTCGTTATTTACAAATTTAAGACCTGTGTCTATCGCACTTCTGTTGTCATTATCAAGGATTTCTATATTAAATCCGTATTTTCTGAAGACAGGTTCAAGCAGACTGAAGTGAATGGGGCTCATCTGCGGAGCAAGTATGGTATAGCCCTCTTTAAACATCTCTTTGGTAAATACCGCGCGCTTATATTCCACAGACTTCGGCTTTGCGCATATGTTGCGCTCTCTCCTCATCTTCATTGCGGCAAGCAGACTTCTGATTCTGATTCTCGCCGCGCCGAGATTATTTACCTCATCTATTTTAAGGACGGTGTAAAGCTTGTTCGCCCCCTCCATAATCTCGCAAACCTCATCGGTGGTAACCGCGTCAAGTCCGCAGCCGAAGGAGTTAAGCTGAATAAGCTCCATATCGTCGCGCTTGCTTACAAACTCCGCCGCCGTGTAAAGCCTTGAATGGTACACCCATTGGTCATTTACCCTGACGGGTCTCTGCGGAGTAAAGTCTATCGGCAAGCTGTCCTCCGTAAACACAGTCAGCCCGTACGACGCTATCATCTCGGGTATTCCGTGATTAATCTCGGGGTCGATATGATAAGGTCTTCCGACAAGCGCAATGCCGCAACCCTTCTCCTTCTCCATAAGCTTAAAGATTCTCTTTCCCTCGCGCTTTATATCATCTTTTGCCGCGCGCTGCTCTTTCCACGCACACTTAACCGCATTGCGAACCTCTGCAGCAGGAATGTCCCATTCCTTTCCGCACAGCCGCACAAGACGGTCTGCCGCTGTCTTTTCATCGGTAAACGCGATAAAAGGTCTGATATAATTGATATTTTTTAAGTCAAGGTCTTCAACATTATTTTTAAGATTTTCCGGATACGACACAACTATCGGGCAGTTATAATGATTCTGCGCCCCCGGCGTTTCCTGATGCTCGTAAAAAACGCAGGGATGAAAGATAGTTTTAATCCCTTGATTTATCAGCCATTGAACGTGTCCGTGCGCAAGCTTTGCGGGATAACATTCCGACTCGGACGGAATCGACTCCATTCCGAGCTCATAAATCTTTCTGTCGGACAAAGGAGAGACAACCACCGAAAATCCGAGTTTTTTAAAAAATGTTGCCCAGAACGGATAATTCTCGTATATATTCAAAACCCGCGGGATTCCTATAACTCCGCGCTTTGCTTCCTGCTCCGCAAGCGGCTTGTAATCAAAAAGTCTCTTTCGCTTATATTCAAACATATTCGGGGCGCTCTTTTTCTCCGAAGTTCCGCCCAATCCCTTTTCACAGCGGTTGCCTGTTATGTGCCGTCTTCCGCCCGGAAATTTGTTAACGGTAAGCATACAGTTATTTGCGCATTTGCCGCAGCGCACGGTTGAAGTTGTGTATGTAAGCTTTAAAATTTCGTCAAGCGGAAGCATAGTTGACTTTTCGCCGTTATAACGCTGTTTTGCTATAAGCGCCGCTCCAAAGGCGCCCATAATTCCCGAAATATCGGGGCAAATCGCCTCAACCCCCGCAATCTTCTCAAACGCGCGCAAAACAGCTTTGTTATAAAACGTTCCTCCCTGAACGACTATATTCTCGCCGAGGTCTTTGGCGTCGGCAAGCTTTATAACCTTAAACAGCGCATTTTTTATAACCGAGTAGGCAAGTCCCGCCGAGATATCGGCGACCGACGCCCCCTCTTTCTGTGCCTGTTTAACATTAGAGTTCATAAAAACGGTGCAGCGCGTGCCGAGGTCTACGGGATTTTTCGCAAACAACGCTTCATTTGCAAAATCCGCCGCAGTATAGCTGAGCGATGTGGCAAAGTTTTCGATAAAAGAGCCGCAGCCCGACGAACAGGCCTCATTAAGAAGCACGTTGTCAACCGAATTATTCTTAAGCTTTATGCATTTCATATCCTGACCGCCGATATCCAAAACACAGTCAACATCGGCATTAAAAAATGACGCCGCCGTACAATGGGCGATGGTTTCAACCTCTCCCTCATCAAGGCAGAATGCCGATTTAAGCAAAGCCTCTCCGTACCCGGTAGAGCACGAGTATGCAATCTCCGCCCCGTCCGGCAGCCTGTCTTTAAGTTCTGCTATCGCAGAAACAGCAGTTTTTATGGGGCTTCCCTGATTGCCCGAATAAAACGAATATAAAAGCTGACCCTTATCTCCTATAAGCGCCATCTTGGTTGTGGTAGAGCCTGCGTCGATTCCCATAAAGCACTTGCCCTTATACTCCGAAAGCTCTTCCTTTTTAACAACCGCCTTGCTGTGGCGCAGACAAAAATCGTCAAATTCGCCCTTGTCCGCAAACAGAGGTTCAAGCCGTTTGATTTCAAAGTCCATACTTACTCCGTCATTAAGCTTTAAAATCAAATCATCCATATTTAAGCTGTCCGCCGCCTCGTCCGCTTCGAGAGCCGCGCCCATAGCCGCAAACAAATGCGAATTTTCGGGGTCTACCGTTGTTTCGGGCGTAAGCTTAAGCGTGCGTATAAACGCAGATTTAAGTTCGGGTAAAAAATGCAGCGGGCCACCGAGAAAGGCAACGCATCCGCGGATTGGTTTTCCGCACGCAAGACCCGAAATGGTTTGATTTACAACCGCCTGAAAAATAGAGGCGGCGAGGTCTGCCTTTGTGGCCCCCTCGTTAATAAGCGGCTGAATATCGGTTTTTGCAAACACTCCGCATCTTGCGGCAATCGGATAAATCTCACGGTAATTTTCCGCCTCGGCATTAAGTCCCGAGGCATCGGTCTGCAAAAGAGCCGCCATCTGGTCTATAAACGAACCCGTTCCGCCGGCGCAAACGCCGTTCATACGCTCGTCTATTCCGCCGTCAAAGTAGATAATTTTTGCATCCTCACCGCCGAGTTCGATTGCCACATCGGTCTGCGGAGCCGTATATCTAAGGGCAGAGGCAACAGCGACAACCTCCTGTACAAAATCAATGCCGAGAGCCTTACCCAGATTAATCGAGCCCGAGCCTGTAATTTTTGCCTTAATGCGGCACTTGCCAGTGTATTCCTCCGCCTCGCACAGAAGCTCTGCCAGCGTCCGCTGAGTGTGCGAGCAATGTCTACGGTACTGTCCGAATATTAAATTGTTATCATCATCAAGCAAAACAAGTTTAACCGTTGTTGAACCTATGTCGATACCGGCTTTATATTCTTTCATACTTAATCCTCCAAGCCTGAGAATTTTTATTCAAAATCGTCCGCGCGGCGTTTTGTCGCCAAACGGCGGTTTATGTCAATCAGAATCAAATCAAAAGTAATTATAGCATAACGCACCTTAAATTACAAGTGGAAATTGTTATAAAAACATCAAGCGTTTAATTCCCGCCAAATATCAAAAATATACTATTAAAATATCAGAAATATGCTATCTTTCACGATTGACAAATTATTTATTTTGTGATAACATACTGACTTGGATAGGATTAATAAAATACAAATTAAAAGGGGACTTTGATTATGAATATTCTGGTTACCGGCGGTGCCGGCTATATAGGCAGCCACACCTGTGTTGAGCTTCTTGAAAACGGTTACGATATCGCGGTTCTTGACAATCTTGACAACAGCTGTGAAGAGGCGCTTGAGCGCGTTAAAAGAATTACGGGAAAGGATTTTCCTTTTTACAAGGTTGACCTTCTTGACTATGACGCGACTGACAAAGTATTTGCAGAAAACAAATTCGACGCGGTAATCCACTTCGCAGGTCTTAAGGCTGTCGGCGAGAGTGTTGCTCAGCCTCTTCGTTATTATCACAATAACATTACCGGAACCTTAAACCTTTTGGATATAATGAATAAGCACAATGTCAAAAAGATGGTATTCTCTTCCTCCGCAACAGTATACGGAGACCCGCACACCGTTCCGATAAAAGAGGATTTTCCGCTTTCGTGCACAAACCCCTACGGTCAGACAAAGCTGACCATTGAATATATTTTAAAGGATTTATGCAAATCCGATCCCGACTGGGGCGTTATTCTGCTCAGATACTTCAACCCGGTAGGTGCTCATAAAAGCGGTCTCATAGGTGAAGACCCCAACGGTATTCCGAATAACCTTATGCCTTACATTTCTCAGGTGGCTATCGGAAAGCTCAAATGCCTTTCGGTCTTCGGCGATGACTATGACACAAAAGACGGCACGGGCGTTCGCGATTACATCCACGTTACCGATTTGGCAGTTGGTCATCTTAACGCTCTTGAAAAAATTAAAGACGAAAAGGGCGTTTTAATCTACAATCTGGGTACGGGAACGGGCTACAGCGTTTTGGATATGGTAAAGGCATTCTCAAAGGCTTGCGGCAAGGACATAAACTACAAAATCGTAGGCAGACGTCCCGGAGACATCGCCGCCTGCTATGCAGACCCGTCAAAAGCAAATAAAGAGCTTGGTTTCAAGGCTGTACACACACTTGACGAAATGTGCGCCGACACATGGAACTGGCAGACCAAAAATCCTAACGGATATAAAAACTAAAGTATACGGCTCCTCTTTTTAGGGGAGCCGATACTCATAATTATTGATAAGGAGTTTTTATCGTGCAGTCAACCAAAGAGAAAAATTTAATTGCTTTCCGCAGCGGTCTCCGCGACGGTATTCCCATCGCCTTGGGTTACCTCGCGGTATCTTTTTCGCTCGGAATAGCGGCGAAAAATGCAGGGCTTTCGGTTTTTCAGTCATTTATAGTCAGCGCGCTGTGTAACGCCTCTGCAGGCGAATATGCAGGAATAACTCTCATTGCGGCAAAGGCCGCATATATAGAAATCGCTATTATGACCTTTATCGCAAACGCAAGGTATATGCTTATGACCTGTGCACTCAGTCAGCGTATCTCGCCCGACACAAATCTGTTTCACAGAATGCTGATGGGCTTTTACACAACCGATGAGCTGTTTGCAATTTCTATCTCAAATCCGGGGACGGTAAATCCGTTTTATATGTACGGCGCAATAGCTGTTGCGGCTCCCGGGTGGGCAGTGGGAACAGCCCTCGGCGCAATCGCCGGAAGCATTCTTCCTTTGCGGCTTGTCAGTGCTTTAAGCGTTGCCCTTTACGGAATGTTTTTGGCAGTAATAATTCCGCCCGCACGCAAGGATAAAGTTATAGCAGGTATTATTATATTCTGCTTTGCGGCAAGCTATGCCGCCGCAAATCTCTCAATATTTGACGGCATTTCAGAGGGGACAAAAACAATTATTCTCACCGCGGCAATTTCATCCGCGGCGGCTTTGATATTTCCCAGAGAGCCTAAAACGGAGGATATAAAATGACAAACAACAGTTATATATACATATTAATTATGGCGGCGG
>USLC01000035.1 GCA_900555375.1 uncultured Eubacteriales bacterium | reverse complement strand
GAAGAATATATCCTATATCATTTTCTCTAAGCGCCTGTTTAAAGCGCTTTTTGCCCGTCGGGTTAATTCTTTCGCCTATAAGAATCGGCGACCTTCCGAACTCTACCGCGTGCGTGTATGACGACACGCACATTATATCCTTTTCGGTTATCGGCACGGGCTTTATATCCTTTGCCTTTTGGGTCAGGGCGCGGATATACTCGGGCGTGGTGCCGCAGCAGCCGCCCGCAATCCTTACTCCGTCCGCAATCTGACCCGCCACATCGTCCGAGAACTCGTCAGCAAGGACGTCATAGACCGTCCTTCCGTCAACGCTTTTCGGAAGCCCCGCATTGGGCTTAAGCAGAATCGGGACGGACGCGCATTTAAGCAGCTTTTTAACAACCCCCGAAAGCTGCTTGGGACCGAGAGAGCAGTTAACGCCTATCGCGTCCGCACCCATTCCCTCAAGCATAGCGCACATCGCCTCGGGCGAGGCGCCCGTCATAAGCTTGCCGTCCTCTCCGTATGCGTTTGACACAAAAACGGGCAGGTCACAGTTTTCTTTTACTGCAAGAAGCGCCGCCTTTGTCTCGTAGCTGTCGTTCATTGTCTCGATTAAAACCAAGTCCGCGCCGCATTTTGCACCGATTTTAACCGTTTTTGCGAAAACCTCTGCTGCCTCTTCAAAATCAAAGTCTCCGTACGGCTTTAAAAGCTTGCCCGTCGGGCCGATATCAAGCGCAACAAATTTGGGCTGTTTTGCGTCAGCCCTGTCACGCGCTGTCTTTACGTTTTCGATTGCGGCGGCAATTATCTCTTCAAGCTCTTCTTCGGAAAACTTTAAAATATTTGCCCCAAAGGTATTGGCGCATACAACGTTGCTGCCCGCCTCATAATAGCTTTGGTGTATCCTTTGTATCGTTTCTCTGTGCGAAAGATTCCAAAGCTCGGGGTGCTCGCCCGGCTTTAAGCCCTCGCCCTGAAGCAGCGTGCCCATTCCTCCGTCCAGAAATATAACGTTATCCTTTAAAAAGCTTAAAATGTTCATAATTATTCTCCTTCGTATTCGCAATTTTTGTATTCGCAGTCTTTTTTGCCGCACGTGGCACAACGCGCGGTGCGGTTCACCCTCGGGCTTTTTGAGATACCTATAATCGCCGTAACCGACTTTGACGGCGACATAAGCATACTGTCGTTAAGCGCAAGCCCTATCTTGCGCTGACAGTCAAGAACTTCAAAAATCTTTTTCTGCGCCGAAAGCTCAAAATCGCCGTAACCCGCGCTGAACCGCGGACGTATATATCTGCCCTCTTCGGCGGCTTTAGCTTTTACATCGGCTTCAAACAAATCGCAAAGGCTTTCTATCCGCTCTGCCCCAATCGCCTGAAAGGCAACCGATTTAACGGGTGACACAACCCCGTATCTTGCGATAAGTCTGTCTATCTCAAGCCCGACCGTTGCCGCAAACAACACGATTTTGTCACAGCCGCCGAGGTTCTTTTTAAGTCCCGCACTTTTTGTTTGCATAAATGTAAGGTCGGTCAGTCCGTCTTTGTGACTAATCGGAAGCTCTGTATAACAGACCTTAAAGGCAAGCTTGCCGTCAAGCTCTGCCACGCACTCGGCAATCAGCTTATTTACCGCTTCATCAGCCTTGCGGCAGCCCATATATCTTAAAATCTCTTTTATATTATACTCGGGTTTTTCGTAAAATTTTGTGTATACCAAGTCAATCAGTTCTTTCCTAATATATTTGAAAGGTTTGCCTGAATCGTCCGCGCAACCTCGGGATTGTTCATTGAATATACGTGAACATTTGTCACTCCGTTTGCGTACAAGTCGATAATCTGATCCGTAGCGTAGGCTATGCCCGCCTGCATCATCGCGTCGGGATAACCGCCGAACTTATCGACCAGCGCCTTAAACCTCTGCGGCATAAAAGAACCCGAAAGCTTTATCGCGCGCTCTACCTGATTGGCGCGGGTTATCGGCATAATTCCCGCAATAACGGGAACAGTTATCCCTGCCTCGCGGATTTTGTATAAAAAGTTATATAACAGATTATTGTCAAAAAACATCTGTGTTGTCAAAAAGTCGCAGCCCGCGTCAACCTTTTCTTTAAGCCGTTTGATATCCTCTTTTTGGTTCGCGCTTTCGGGGTGAACCTCGGGATAACACGCGCCGCCTATACAAAAATCAGCGCCGCTTTCTTTAAGGTCGCGTATTAAGTCTATTGCATAGCGATAGTCCCACTTGCTTCTGTCCGTCCCCTCCATCTCGGGAGTCAGGTCGCCGCGAAGCGCCAAAACGTTTTCTATTCCGTATTCACGCATCTCTTTTATCTTTTGCCGAACCGTCTCTTTTGTTGACGAAACACAGGTAAGGTGCGCGATTGTCGATACCCCCGATTTTTCTTTTACGGCTCTCGCCATATCAAGGGTATATCGGCTTGTTCCGCCGCCTGCCCCATACGTAACGCTGACAAATGCGGGGTTAAGCACGGCAATCTTTTCAACCGCCGTTTTAACGCTTTGAAAGGCGGTGTCCGTCTTTGGCGGAAACACCTCAAACGACAACGAAAATTCATCTTTCTTCAATAAATCCTTAAGCTTCATAACAATCTCCTTCTCCGCCGCCCTGCCGCAGCAAAGTCTACATAATTCCGCAGGGTTTATACTGCTTTTGCATCTTTGGGTATTAAGAAAGGCTGTCCCGCTTTCCGAGACAGCCCCCTGTTTTTTATTTTGCGTATTCAATTGCTCTCAGTTCACGAATGACATTTACTTTAATCTGTCCGGGATATTCCATCTCGTTTTCGATTCTCTTTACAATGTCCTTCGCCATTAATACGGTCTCGTCATCGCTTACCGCGTCCGACTTAACCATTATGCGAATCTCGCGTCCCGCCTGTATCGCAAACGAGCGTTCAACGCCCTTAAACGAATTTGCAATCTCTTCAAGCGTTTCAAGGCGCTTGATATAAGACTCAAGATTCTCGCGGCGTGCACCCGGCCTTGCCGCCGAAATTCCGTCGGCCGCCTGAACAAGACACGCTTCTATCGTCTTAGGCTCTACATCACCGTGATGCGCCATAATGGCGTTTATAACCTTGTCGTTTTCTTTATACTTCCTGGCTATATCTCCGCCGATGGTAATATGCGAGCCTTCAACCTCGTGGTCAACCGCCTTGCCTATATCGTGAAGCAAGCCGGCTCTCTTTGCCAATGTTACGTCTGCGCCAAGCTCACCCGCCATAAGACCCGCAATGTGTGAGACTTCTATCGAGTGCTGAAGCACATTCTGACCGTAGCTTGTTCTGTACTTAAGTCTGCCCAGCAGACGAACAATCTCGGGATGCAAGCTGTGAACGTGCGTTTCAAACATTGCGCGTTCTCCCTCTTGCTTGATGATATTGTCAACCTCTTTGGTTGACTTTTCAACCATCTCTTCGATTCTGCCCGGGTGGATTCTTCCGTCCGATATCAGCTTTTCAAGCGAACGTCTCGCTATCTCGCGCCGCACGGGGTCAAATCCCGAAAGTATAACTGCCTCGGGCGTGTCGTCGATTATCAAATCAACGCCCGTCAGGGTCTCAATCGTACGGATGTTTCTGCCCTCGCGGCCTATGATTCTGCCCTTCATCTCATCATTGGGCAGAGCAACGACCGAAACGGTCGTCTCGGTGACGTGGTCTGCGGCGCATCTTTGGATAGCGCCCGTAATGATATTCCGAGCCTTCTTATCCGCCTCTTCCTTTGCCTGCTCTTCCACATTTTTAATAAGAAGAGCCTTCTCGTGGACAAGTGTCTCTTCAACCTGCTTAAGCAAATAATCCTTTGCCTGTGACTCGGTAAAATCAGCAATCTTTTCAAGCTGTGCCATCTGAAGCTTCTTTACTCTGTCAACTTCCTCTCTGACCTTATCGGCGTCGGAAAGCTTTTTCTGAACCTCTTCTTCACGCTTTTCAATCTGCTGAGTTTTTTTGTCTATTGTATCTTCCTTTTGCTGTACTCTTCTTTCCTGTCTTTGAACATCGTTTCTGCGTTCTTTAATCTCACGTTCAAGCTCTGATCTGAGCTTATGTATTTCCTCTTTTGCTTCAATTAATTTTTCTTTTTTAATGTTGTCGGCATATTTTTGGGATTTATCCGCCGCCTCGGCAAGTATACGTTCTGCCTCTTCCTCCGCACTGCCTATCTTCTGCTCTGCAAAGTTTCTTCTGTACGAATATCCGTACTTAAAAGCCATAAACGCGCCGGCAATCCCGACGGCAACCAAAACTGCGCACACAACAATGAATACTGTAATACTTATTATTCCCACCTCCTGTAACATATTGACGTATTTATCGTCTATCATAATAAATATAAGAATCAAAGAATTAAAGAATTAATGTATAGCATAATTTTAGATAGAAGTATACCTTTTAATTTTACACATTTTTCACGAAAAAGTCAAGTATTTTTTGTTTGTTTCCGCAAAAATTTTATACAAAAACAGCCGCGGAGCAATGCCCCGCGGCTGTATATATGACACGTGTTAATTTTGACCCTTTGAGGCAACCTCTTCTTTTATATCCGCTATAAACTTATCAAGCTCTGCCGAACCCAAGTCGCCCTTGTCGCGGCTTCTTACGGATATCAGACCCGAGGCGCTCTCGTTCTCGCCCAGAATCAGCATATAAGGAATCTTCTTAATCTGCGCTTCTCTTATCTTATAGCCAATCTTCTCGTCTCTCTTGTCAAGTTCTGTACGGATACCCGCCTCTTTAAGCTTTTCGTAAACCGATACCGCATAATCGTGAGACTTCTCGGACACGGGCAGAACCTTAACCTGAACGGGTGCAAGCCACAGCGGGAACTTACCCGCAAAATGCTCGATTATAATTCCTATAAATCTTTCGATTGAGCCGAAGACAACGCGGTGAATCATAATCGGACGGTGCTTTTCTCCGTCCTCGCCCATATACTCTGCATTAAAACGCAGCGGAAGCTGAAAATCAAGCTGAATCGTTCCGCACTGCCACGTTCTGCCGAGAGAATCTTCAAGGTGGAAGTCGATTTTCGGTCCGTAGAAGGCTCCGTCACCCTCGTTTATAACATAGTCAAGCCCCAAATCGTCAAGCGCGGATTTTAAGCCGTTTGTAGCTGTCTCCCAATCCTCGTCGCTGCCCATACTGTCCTCGGGTCTGGTCGAAAGCTCTACGTGATACTTAAATCCAAAGAGCTTATAAACCTCATCTATTATGCTGATTACGCCCTTTATCTCTGACGGAATCTGCTCGGGCGTCATAAAGATATGCGCATCGTCCTGTGTAAAGCAGCGAACGCGCATAAGTCCGTGGAGCTGCCCCGACTTTTCGTGGCGGTGAACCAATCCAAGCTCGCCCATTCTTATCGGAAGGTCGCGGTAGGAATGCGGCTCTGACTTATACACAAGCATTCCGCCCGGACAGTTCATAGGCTTTACCGCAAAGTCGGTATCGTCTATAACCGTTGTGTACATATTTTCTTTATAATGATCCCAGTGACCCGAGGTCTCCCACAGATGACGGTTAAGCATCATCGGTGTTGAAATCTCTACATATCCCTCACGGGTGTGAATCTGTCTCCAGTAATCGATAAGCGTATTTTTAAGAATCATACCGTTCGGCAGGAAGAACGGAAATCCCGGTCCCTCCTCCATCATCGTAAAGATTCCAAGCTCTCTGCCAAGCTTTCTGTGGTCGCGCTTTTTTGCCTCTTCTATCATATTAAGATACTCGGCCAGCTCGTCCTTGGTGAAAAACGCCGTTCCGTATATTCTTGTCAGCATCTTGTTCTTCTCGTTTCCGCGCCAGTATGCGCCGGCAACAGAGGTCAGCTTAAACGCCTTTATTCCTTTTGTATAAAGGATATGCGGGCCCGCGCACAAATCAACAAAGTCGCCCTGCTCGTAAAAGCTGATTGACGCGTCCTCTGGCAAATCCTCGATAAGCTCTACCTTATACGGCTCTCCCTTTTCCTTCATAAACTCGATGGCTTCCGCCCTCGGCTTGGTATATGTCGAAATTTTAAGGTTTTCTTTTATAATCTTCTTCATCTCTTTTTCAAGAGCGTCAAGATCCTCGGGCGCGAAGCCGTCTTCCCTGTCAAAGTCATAGTAAAAACCGTTGTCGATAGAGGGACCTATCGCCAGCTTGGTCTCGGGGTAAAGACGCTTTACCGCCTGCGCCAATACGTGTGAGCACGTATGTCTGACAATGGAAATATCGTCTTCTGTTTCTTTTACGATTCCGTCATTAAACAATGCTTTCATTCTAAGTCAAATCCTTTCATATAATTAATCTATCGGTTTCTTTGCTTCCTCAAACAAGTCACATACTTCCTTTGACGGCGCTTGTGTTATAAGCGATACTATAACTGCCACCGCCATTCCGCATATAAATCCGGGAATGATTTCGTATATTCCCGTTGAGTCCGACAAAAACGCATACCAGACCGCATCTACGGCAAAGCCCGTAACCATACCCGCAACCGCTCCGGGATATGTAAAGCGCTTCCAGTAAAGCGCAAGGATAATTACCGGACCGAAGGACGAGCCAAAGCCTGCCCACGCACACTCAACCAAAGCCATTATTCCCTTGCAGCTTGGGCTGTTGGCTATAAGAAAGGCGATAATCGCAATCGCTATAACCATTATTCTGCCCGCCCACATCATCTCGCTGTTTGACGCCTTTTTGCGGATAAGAGGCTTGTACACGTCCGACGCAAACGCCGATGACGAAGCGAGGAGCTGAGAATCAGCCGTGCTCATCGACGCGGCAAGTATCGCCGAGAGCAACACGCCCACGATGAACGGAGCAAATTTAAACACTTCTCTTACCATATTAACAAACACAAGCGCCTGACTGTTGCTTGCAACAAGCGAGTCGCCGAGGAACTGTCTGCCGACGATTCCCACAACCGACGCCATAATCAATATAAGGAATATCCAAACACAGCCGACCGTCTGAGACTTTCTCATTTCCTTTTCGGATTTAATCGAGATATATCTGATAAGGATATGGGGCATTCCCGCATAGCCGAGACCCCAGCCCAATCCGTTTAATATACTTATAAGGCTGTCTTTATCAAACCTTCCGCTGGATAAGAAGTTATAATAATGCTCTCCCACATTTGCGGCGGGTGCCGAGAACCCCGGAGAGTGAAGCACAAACACCGCGATAATCGGTGCCACCATAAGCGCGGCAAGC
>USLC01000034.1 GCA_900555375.1 uncultured Eubacteriales bacterium | reverse complement strand
GGCGTTTGAATACAACATGCCATGCGCTCACTAACCAAGCGCGGTTTTTCTTTAATAAATCTAAGGCAGAATGTCCGACGTCCTCGCTGTGAAACAGGCAGCAGTCCTGCATTGCATTTACGGTATCGGAGACACCGAGCAGTCCGTCCTTATCAATTCTGCTGTAAGATACTCTATCATGATAGGAATACATGCGATTTCCTCCCTTCGTTCAAACAGTTTCATTATACTACCCTTACCCGAAAAAAACTAGTGAATTTTTTTTGAAAATGTGGTAATATCAGCTATGAAAACAATGAATAGAAAGGTTGTGTTTTAATATGAAGAAAATTATTTCAACAGATAAGGCACCAGCGGCAATTGGTCCTTATTCTCAGGCAGTAGAGGTAAATGGTCTTGTATTTACATCAGGTGTGATCCCGATTATTCCGGAGACCGGTGAATTGGTTGAAGGCGGTATTGAAAAACAGGCGGAGCAGGCAATCGGTAATCTGAAGGCGCTGATTGAAGCAAGTGGTGCAAAAATTGAGGACACGATTAAAACAGTTGTATTCATTAAAGATATGAATGATTTTGCCAAGGTAAATGAAATTTATTCCCGCTTTTTTACGGGAGACTGCCCGGCACGTTCCTGCGTGGAAGTAGCAAGACTGCCAAAAGATGTTCTGATTGAGATTGAGGCGATTGTTGCGAAATAAATAGTCGAATCCTGTAGAATAAATGTAAAATTAATTTTCTCGGTAAAATTGTGGTAAAAATTAGTAGAAACAATGAGTTTACAAAGGTTGACAGATGCGGACAGAGTTGTTATACTGAAACAAGTATTTAACAAATTTGTAACATTTAGAATGCCGGATGAGTTTGAGGCCGGCAGATGAGTGACAATGGAGGGAAGAAAAGTATGCAACACACAAGGCTTGTGAAATGTGCGTTGGGGGCAGGACTTGTTTTATCCTTTGGAATATTTGGCAAGTATATGGTTTCATCTTCAACTACGATGGGTTCTGAGACGGAACTTGCCGGTATGGCTTATATGTTAGACCAATACTGTACGATTCAGGTTGGTGCAACACAGTCAAATCCGGAAGCAATTGTAGCGTTTGAGGATATGCCGGGTAACACCAATAATGGGACAAGCGCAGTAAGTGGTTCTGCTGTCTCGAATGCAACACCGGAGCCGACGAAAGAAGC
Organism: uncultured Eubacteriales bacterium; assembly: GCA_900555375.1. GTDB lineage: Bacteria > Bacillota > Clostridia > Monoglobales > Monoglobaceae > UMGS1820. Next base: position 6,027 of record USLC01000034.1, on the reverse strand, counting down.
GACAGCGACGGCGACACCAAAACCGGAATCGGAATATGCCAATGTTGGTATTTCCATTGCGGCGGATTATGTAAATATTCGTAAGAAACCAAATACGGATGCGGAAATCGTTGGTAAATTGTACCGTGGAAGTGCGGCTACGATTGCTAAGACGGAAGGTGACTGGGTTTATATTAAGTCCGGTTCGGTTTCCGGTTATATTATGAAAGATTATCTGGCAATTGGCTACAGTGCAGAAAAACTGGTAGACCAGTTTGGTACGAAGTGGGCGACCGTTACCACGGAGACGCTTCGTGTCCGCGAGAAAGAAAGTGAATCGAGTAAGATTCTTGACCTTTTGGCCGGCGATGAAAGTTATGAAGTGCTTAAACATGAATCCGGCTGGGTAAAGGTTCGTGTCGATGGTGATACAACCGGTTATGTCAGAGATGATTATGTAAAAATCTCAGTTCAGTTTGAAAAGGCTGTATCGATTGAGGAAGAACGCGAAGAAGAGAGAAGAAAAGCGGCAGCAGAGGAGTTTTCGTCAACAGAGGCAACAACGGTAGAGGACATTCCGCCCGCCTGAACGGCTGATACGGCAGTGATAGACGTAACTATCAAAAAGCCCAGCAGAATATTCATAGCCGCGCCTGCTACAAGTATTATAATTTTAGGCAGAGGCTTTTTTGAACTGAAAGAGCCTTCGCTGCCCGTATCCTCGTCCTCACCTTCCATTTTGCAAAATCCGCCCATTGGTATGGCGCGTATTGAATATAGTGTTTCTTTGCCTTGCTTTTTCCATATAGCGGGGCCCATACCCAAAGCAAATTCAAGAACATTTACGTGAAATGCTTTTGCGGCAATAAAATGACCGAGCTCGTGAACGAATATTATAATTGAAAATATGATTATTGCACCGATTATTGTAAGCAGCATATTTAACCTCCGGTTTGTTTGATAATAATTTGTATAGCGGTGCTATCTTGCCTGACCTAAGATACTTCTGACTTCGTCGTTTACGGCGATAATGTCGGAGAGAGATGGATTTTGAATATTACTGTTGCTGTAGCGCATCATCGTTTTTTCAACGATGTCGGCAATATCCAAAAAGCCGATTTCATCTTTCAGAAATTCAGCAACAGCCGCTTCGTTGGCAGCGTTCATAACGGTCGGCATAATTCCGCCCGACCTTCCGGCAGCCTTTGCAAGGGCAAGACAGCGAAATACCGATTCATCGGGCTTTGCAAACGAAAGCCCTGCAAGCTCTGAAAAATCAATTGGTTTGTCGGGAGAGGGCAGCCTGTTCGGATATGTAAAGGCGTACTGAATGGGGTGCTTCATAGAAGGGACAGACAGCTGGGCAATTACGCTTTTATCGCAAAATTCGACCATTGAGTGTATTATGCTTTCTCGCTGAACCACAACTTCGATATCGTCTATGTCAACATTAAAAAGATGACTTGCCTCTAAAACTTCAAGACCCTTATTCATAAGCGTTGCGCTGTCGATAGTAATTTTTGCCCCCATACTCCAGTTGGGATGCTTTAAGGCTTGCTCTTTTTTCATACCTGAAAGCTCTGCCGAACTTTTGCCGAAGAAAGGCCCGCCCGAGGCAGTAAGCAAAATTCTGCGAAGCTCGCCGTGCTTTCCTGCGTGAAGTGATTGAAATATGGCGCAGTGCTCGCTGTCAACCGGCAAAAGACTGACGTTGTTTTCCGCAACGGCATCCATAAAAAGTTTGCCCGCGGTGACAAGCGTCTCCTTGTTTGCAAGGGCGATGTCTTTACCCGCCGATATGGCGTGCATAGTGGGGACAAGCCCCGCAAAGCCCACAATTGAGGATAATACCATATCGCAATCGGCTTCGGCGGCGATAAAACAAAGCCCCTCTTGCCCCGAAACGACAGTACAGCCTGTATCGCCGACCGCGCATTTTAATTCTTTGGCGCGTTCTTCATTAAAAACAGCGGCATATTTGGGCTTAAACCTTCGTATCTGTTCCTCAAGCAGTTTTATATTGCTTGACGCGGAAACAGCTGTTACTTCTATATTATATATACCCTTTAAATCCTCGACAACTTCAAGAGCCTGAGTGCCGATAGAGCCTGTAGAACCAAGTATGGATAATTTCATTTTAAATGCGGTCTCCATTCTGTTTATATGTAGTTTATTCCGTTAATCGGTAATTTATCCCGATTAATAGCCGAACTTTCCACTGAGAGAATCGTCGTTCTCTATCCAGTCTTCAACTGAGTATGTGGTATACTCGGTCGGGGTGTTTCTGACGATTACATTCTCTATGCCTGCGTTTATAACCATTCTTTTGCACATAGCGCAGCAACAGGCGTTTGAAACAAGCTCGCCCGATTTAACGTCCCGTCCCGCAAGATAAAGCGTTGCGCCTATTGTGTCACGTCTTGCGGCAGAGATTATGCAATTTGCCTCGGCGTGAACGCTTCTGCAAAGTTCATAGCGCTCACCTCTCGGGATATTCAGCTTCTCTCTTGTGCAAAAGCCGAGGTCGGAACAGTTCTTTCTGCCGCGCGGCGCGCCGGTGTAGCCTGTTGAAACGATTTCGTCATTCTTTACGATAATTGCGCCAAAGTTGCGTCTCAGACAGGTTCCGCGCTCGATTACCGTTTCGGCAATATCAAGATAATAGTTGTTTTTGTCTACTCTTTCCATAGTTTTTCTCCTTATTTATATATTTGTTTGTTTATTTAAATTGTCACACAACGCGATTTGTTGATTCACCGCGAAGGTATGCCTTTATATTGTCCGCCGTTGCGGAAAGGCATCTCAGCCGTGATTCATATGCTCCCCACGCATTATGCGGGGTAAAGCACGTGTTGGGATAGCTTAGAATTCTGTTATACGGGTGTGTTTCGGAAAACGGCTCTTCAGTATACACGTCTATGCCCAAGCCCCCAAGGCGCTTTTGTTCGATTGCCTCGGTCAGGGCTGCTTCGTCTGCGACGCCCCCGCGGGAAACATTAATAAATATCGCATTTGGCTTTATCATTGCGATTCTGTCCCGATTTATCAGATTTCTCGTTTTGCTTGTCAGCGGAGTATGAACGGATATAATGTCAGAGGTTTTGCAAAGGGTGTCGATATCCACACACTCCATATCGGAAACGGGGTGAAGCTTGTTTACTATTACACGGCAGCCCATTGCCCGGGCAATTTTTGCAACCCGTCTGCCTATATTTCCCGCGCCCGCAATGCCCCACGTCTTTCCGCTCAGCTCATAGTAAACGGGGGTTAGCATATTTGCTGTTCCGCTTTTTGAATATGCTCCGCTTTTTACATAGTCGCAGTATTGAGGCATATGACACGCGAGAGTCAGCGCAATCGCAAGGGTCAGCTGTGCCACGCTTTCGGCAGAGTATGCATTCACGTTGCAAACAGCGATATTTGCCGCTTTGCAATATTCAGTATCAATGTTGTCAAAGCCTGTCGCGGTCTCGCAGATGAGCTTTAAAGAGCCTGCGGATTTTAAATTTGAAGCGTTAAGCTTTAGCTTATTTACTATAATGACATCGCTGTCGGCAATTGCGGCTTCGACTTTATGCGGCATAGTTGAGCTGCGTATTATTACCTCTCCCAAGCTGCCGAACAGCTTGGGAATTTCGCATATTAAGTCATCGCCGAGGGTGGCTGCGTCCAAAAATTTAATTTTCATATAAATGTCCCCTTAGATTATTTCCAGAAATTTATTCGTTTTTCGGGCGGAATGTACATTCCGTCGCCCTCCTTGATTCCGTAATGATTGATAAATATATCAAAGTTTGATAAAACGCGGTTAACGCGAATCTTAGACGGGGCGTGAACATCGTTGGCAAGCATAAATGCCGCCGTATCGTCGGACATATTTGTGCGCCATATTTTTGCATAAGAGCAGAAGAAGCGTTCCAAAGCCGATTCATCGCTGCCGACCAGACTTAACATACACGACATCCCTGCTATGTCCGAAAGGTTTTCGTTAAGGGTCAGCTTGCCGTCAACCCTGCCCTTGCCGACGCTTAATCCGTCATACTCGTTTATTGTTTTTTCACAGAGGGCGGCAAATGCCATACGGTCATTCTCCTTCCACCAGGATTTTAGGCTTCCGTTTTCATCAAACGCTGAACCGACAGAGTCGAACGCGTGGCTGATTTCGTGGGCGATTACCGTGCCTATCCCGCCGAGGTTTTCTTCATACGAGGCGTTTAAATCAAAGTACGGCTGCTGAAGAATTCCGGCAGGTATGGTGATGCAATTTGTTTGCGGGTCATACATAGCGTTTACGTCCTGCGGGTACAAGGACCAAGTGTTTCTTACTGCTTTTTTGCCCGAATTAAGCCTGTTTTCATCACGCAAATGAACACTTTTTGCACATTCAATCATATATTCCATAAGATTGCCGCCGTCTTCAACGGGACGCATATGATAGCTTCTGTTTATGCAGCTGTCAAAATCATCGGGAGCCGCCGCGTTTATCTTTATGGATTTAAGCTTTTTTACTGCATTTGCACGTGTTTGAGGATTCATACGCGTACACGAGTTTATAAGTTCTTCGTACTTGTCTATAATCTTTTGTGTCATTTCCTCTATAGCTGCCTTTGTGTATTCGGGCAGGTACGTATCAACATACATCTTGCCAAGCTCCCAGCCCATAGTCTTTGAAACAAGCTCAATTGCATAGTCGGATGGAATATAGTTAAAGTTTGTGCCGTCAAGCTTATTATGAAACTGCTGCCTTGCGTTAAATGATTCAGTTGTGAGATATTCGGCAGTAGTATCTAAAACCGAGGCTTTTAAGTATGCCTTTGCGCAGTCAAGCGACTTGTCGGTCATATATTTTGAGGCAAGAACGGGATATGCTTTATTGTAAAGCATAACGGTCTTGGCTTTGTCAAAGCCAAGGTTCTTTAAATATTTTTTGATATCGGTTTCCGGCGTCAGCTTTGCAAAGTCCGATATGCTTAAGGCTTCGGCGGATTTATTATCGCTGCCGCCGTTGTTGCCCGAGGATATGTCGCGGCAGACATCAGCCGCCATCTCGGCGGTTTTCACAGGCGACGGGTCTCCCGAAAGCTCCAAAAGCTTGGCTATATATTCAATATAGTAATTTCTGTTTTCCTCTGCCGAGCTGCCTGTTCTATACTCTTTGCTCAATCCGACATAGCAAGCCGAAAGAGAGAGCGTGTAAGAGGAAGAGTCATAGACGTTGGTGGTAAGCGTAAGAGGCATAAGTGTGACAAATCCGCATTTTTCAAGGCGTGCCATAACCGATAGAAGCTCATCAGAGGTTTTTATTTCATCAATGTCCGACAGATATCCGGCTATGGGAGAAAAACCGATTTTGTCGCGCAGCGCTTGATTTGCGGCTGCGGAATAGAATGAGATAATTCTGGATTCATCAGAATCTTCGGCAAAATTTTCTCCGTTATTATAATGTCTGCGATACAGAGAAAATATTATATCGCTTATGCGATTTACGGATTGCGCCGAGAGATTAACGTTATCCGAGATGATTCCCAAGCCGTTGAGCGGAGCGTTTGAGTCAAGCCATTGCGAATTTACATACGTGTAAAAGTCGCCCGCGGGACCCGCAAAATGGCTGATTCTGTCGCAAATCAAATCTACCTGTTCAGGGGTTAAAAAGTCGTCTGCTCCGAGCCGTCCGTCACCATAACCTTTTATGATTCCGGCAGAGGCAAGACGTGTTACCTGCTTGCTTGCCCAATCGGGGGTGTCGGAAAATTGAATGTTATAGTGTGACGATAAATCGGTGTGGCTCAGCGCTCGGTTTAATATAACAAGAGCCTCGATTCGGGTAATGGATTCCTGAGGACGAAGAGTGCCGTCCTCATAGCCGTTAATCAGCCCCGAATACACGGCGGCTGACATTTCATCCGTATGAGGATATGAAATCTTTGAACTGTCGCGGAACTTATCAAGAATTTTATGGTCGGTGCTGAAGCGACTGATGCCGACGGTTTTAATAAACCGCGAGATTGCCTGCTCGCGTGTGGCATAGTCTGCCGAAGTGTTATATTC
>USLC01000033.1 GCA_900555375.1 uncultured Eubacteriales bacterium | reverse complement strand
TTTCCGAATCCATTTCCTCCATAAGCTCCGTAACCGCGCTCAAATGTCCCTTTCCGCCGTCAAGCAGAATCAAATCGGGAAGCGGTAAAAACTTTGTTTTCTCGGGGCTTAAGCTCCCGTCCGCAACAGCCTGCGTCTCGTCATACGCTCTGTTTATACGGCGTGCGATAACCTCGCGCGTGCTTTCATAGTCATCGGTGCCCTCAACAGTTTTTATATTAAACTTACGGTAATCCTTTTTTGAAGCCTTTGCGTTGTTATAAACAACGCACACCCCTATGCTTTGCGCTCCCGATATATTTGATATATCATAAGATTCAATTCTGAACGGGGCTTTAGGCAGTGACAAAACTCTTGCAAGCTCGCTTAAAACATCGTTTTGCTGCATTTCCTCGCGGTTGCGCTTAAATATGTGCTGGCGCAGCGTCTCTTCCGCGTTTTTGTTTACCATTTTGATAAGTTTTGCCTTTTCGCCGCGCTGCGGAACATTGATTCTGATTTTATGCGAGGTCTTTTCCGAAAGCCAGTCGGCAATGCTGTCTCCTTCCGATATCTCCTCCGGAATGAGTATCTCGCCCGGTATATTTGTCGCACTGTAATAATACTGCTTCATAAATTCCGACGTAATCTCGCCCACGGTCGCATTCTCGTCCTTAAACACGAAGTATTCCGACCCTTGTATTCTTCCGTCACGCATATAAAAAATCTGAACGCAGGTTTCAAATTCGTCCTTAAACACGCCGATTATATCTCTGTTATCCTTGCCGACCGAAAGCATCTTCTGCTTCTCTCCAAGCATTTTAATGCTTTCTATCTTGTCCCTGTACCTCGCCGCCTTTTCAAACTCAAGCTTTTCTGATTCTTCATACATCTTTTCTTTAAGATCTTCGGTTATTTTGTCGTACTTTCCCTCAAGAACCAAAGCGATTCGGTCAAACGTATCTTTATAATCCTCTTTGCTTATTTTGCCGCAGCACGGGGCAGAGCATTGACCTATATGATAGTACAGGCACGGACGGCTGTGTTCCGAGCTTACGGGCAGTCTCTTGCTGCAGCTGCGCACTTTAAATATACGCTTAATGGTCTCAAGCGCTGTTCGTACCATCATAGAACTCATATACGGTCCGAAGTACCGCGCCCCGTCCTTGCGAATCTTCCGCGTCATATAAATCCGCGGATAATCCTCGCCCATTGTAATTTTAATATACGGGTATTGCTTGTCGTCCTTTAGCAAAATGTTGTACTTTGGCAGATACTTTTTGATAAGATTACACTCAAGAACAAGCGCCTCGACCTCAGAATCTGTCATAATATAGTCAAAATCGGCAACGTTTGAGACCATCGCAACAGTTTTTGGAGTGTGATTTTTTGAATTTATAAAATATGAGCTGACGCGGTTTTTAAGATGCTTGCTTTTGCCGACATATATAACCTCTCCGTCGGCGTTCTTCATTATATACACCCCGGGGCTCATAGGAAGCTCTCTGAGCTTTGCTTTTATATCAACCATAATATATTTATCTCCGTTTCGGTTTTGAATGATTGAGCTAAAAAGAGCACGCCGCTTGCGGCTTAGGCAAACGACCTGCTCTTAATCTCATCACTATCGAACCGATTTATACACCTTATGCAAAGTTTGATGAAATAAGTTCGGATAATTCGGCTACGGCCTCTTCTTCATCGGGACCCTCACCTATAATTGTTATGTTAAGCCCTTTGGTTATCCCGAGCGACAAAACACCCAAGAGACTTTTTGCGTTTACTCTGCGGTTGTCATTCTCAACCCAAATGCTTGACTTATACTCGTTAGCCTTCTGTATAAAAAAAGTTGCCGGTCTTGCGTGCAGACCTACCTGATTCTGAACTACTACTTCTTTCATATACATAAAAAAACGCTCCCTTTTATCGACAATCGCAGATTTAAATCCGCTCTGCAATCATTAAGTTTAACTGTACACGTATAACTGATAATACTATCATACTAAAAAAACGCGAATAAGTCAATAGTTTTTTTCTATTTTCGATAAAAATTTTTAAATTTTTTGTTCATATTAAACAAGTTTTGTCTGTATAAACAAAAAAGATATGGTTTAAAAACAATTGTTTGTCAAAAATAACAAAGTCATTATTTTATTATTTTGCAATAAGTATGTTCAGTTATGATGATGTCCGCAGCTGCAGCCGTCATCGTCACAGTGATGATGAGTATGTTCTTCGCTTCCGTTAGAAATACGCGATTTTGACGATTTGTTTTCTATTATCATATCATCGATTTTAAGCTCGCGGTACTCTTCGTTCATACCTATGCACCTTCCGCAATTGTCGCAAAGCTTAAAAGGATTAAGGTCGCAGTAGTCGCACTCGCCGCAGTCATCGCAAAGCTTTTTTTCGTCAAGAATACATTTTTTTGCAGGCATTGTTTAACATTCCCTTCTGTTTAAAATATATTTATCATCGGATTGCCCGGTATTTTAACACCGTTTGAGCACATATCCACACCATAAAATCGGATTCGGCTAACCGACATCTGCTTAAGCAAATATGCAGTCAAACAGCTTTAAAGCAGAATCGGTGTCTGATGCGTCCGATATCTCACAGCCGCTTCCGCGGCATTCAATCGGGAGGCATATCGGATATACACCGCTGCCGCCGAAAAGAACGGCAAGCCTTTCGGTAAGTGCTGACGCTTTGCCCACAAAGGTTTGAGCCTTTATATTGTTTTCTTTGCATATATCGGTCAGACCTTTTATAACACCTTCATCGGTTATATGATATCCATCCTTTATGACAATTCCCAAACCGTCTCCGATTTTAAAAGATTTATCGGAATCGGTAAAGTAAATCATATATATCTTGTCCGGGTTTACCGCTTTTGCGCAAGCCGATGTGCTTGCCTCGTTAAATGATACTGTAAAGTATATATCTTTTACACATTTATCAAAAATCAAAAGCAGCCTATCTATTATTTTAAGGTACATATAAGGTTCTGTATTAAATCCGTAAAGCAAATTATCTTTACACGTTATATTTGATTTAACATTGCAGCGTTCACCGATTTTAACACTGTTTTTCTCCCACAGCTTAACTTCGTAATCATCTTTTTTTACATTTCTGATTATTCCGACTGATACTCCGTCGGAATTAAATACTTCCCTGTCGGCAAGAGACTGCGCCTTACACAAACACAGAGAGTCAAACGCCGCGCACGAATCTTCTGCCTTATTTATTATAACGCTGCTTAAATTAATGACAAACGGAAACATAATCTTTTCTCCGTTTCCTGATTTGTGCATTATAATATTGTCCGATGCGTCTTGATTTACTTCAACATTTGCGGTCCTGCATAAACCGATTAAAAAATCGGTAACTTCTTTTTTTGAATTTATATTAAAAGCTTCGGTCATTGTCTTCCTCCTTTATTATATCAATCGCCGAATTAACCGCGTCAAACAGGGCCTTGATATCACTTTTATTGACTATACAAACATCGGTGTTTGCGTTTCTGCAGGGAATTGAAAGCATTATCACGGGTATATCGGCTCTGACTGATTTAAAAGCCGCAGCCGCGCTTGATTTATCACAGGTTTTTATCTGTATTTCCGCCGCTGATTTAACAATTTTATTATTTATCGCGCTTTCTTCAGCCGAAGTATTTTGATAAATTTCAATAACAGCCCCTTTTCCAAGCTCAATTCCTTCATCTGCTTCTGCGCAGCCTATTATCAAAGCCGCTTTTGCTGACGTAGTGTTGTTTGCGGCGATTTTTAAACCTCTGTGAGCGACCTTGTCTAAAACGGTGTAGATTCCGCTTACGCCCTTTCTCTTCGCTTTTAAGATATCCGTAAGCGTTTCACAGCCCGCTCTGTCAAGAGCCTTACCCGAAATATAGTCTGTGCCAAATTCTTTAACCCCCGATACAAATGCGGCAAGGTCGCCGACCTCGGCATACTTCTCTGCCTCGGCCTTTGTTTTTGCGCCGATGTCTATATAAAGCTTTGATATATCAACGGGCTTTTCGCGCTCTTCCTTGCTTGTTAAATGAACGGCTTTAAAAGATACTATTCCCGTTATGCCATTTATTTTTACCTGCTTTGACAAAACCGCCGACGGTTTGATTTTTCCTATCGGCGCAAATTTTAAATAGCCGTCATCCGTTATCTCGGTTATGATAAACCCTGCCTCATCCATATGCGCGGCAATGATAATTTCTGTTTCATCGCCGTACGCGGCTTTAATATTGCCGATGGAATCGGTCTTATACTCTATTCCCGATTCCGCCAGGCTCGCCTTTATAAACTCTCTTACCTCGTCCTCACAGCCGCTGACAGCCGTCAAACCCTCAAGTTCTTTAATCAAGGTCCGTCCCTCCTTCCGCTGCGCGGCAGATAAGCTCCGAAACGCTTTGTATATCGCCGGCATCGGCAACCTCTACATTTGTGTGCATATATTTTAAAGGAATTGATATCAGCACGGACGGAATCCCCGCGCCCGATGCCTGAAGCGCCCACGCGTCCGTTCCGCTTGAGCCTGAGGCAACCTCAATTCTGTACGGAATACCAAGCTGCTTTGCAAGCTCGATAAACTTTTTTGTATATCCGTAATGAAGGTTGGGACCGCGGCAGATTACCGCTCCGCAGCCAAGCGGAAAGACCTCGCTTTCGCCCTTGGTATCGTGTGTCATACCGTGCGTAACGTCCACAACAACTGCGGCATCGGCACGGATATGCTCTGCCGCGGAAAAAGCTCCGTGAAGCCCAAGCTCTTCTCCGACAGCAAAAAGCACAATGATATTAAACTTAAGACGGCTTTTGTTTAATGTTTGCAAAACGTTTATCAGGGCGGCTGTCCCGGCTCTGTTATCAAGCGCGCCCGATGAGATTACGTTTCCGCAAAGACGCGAAAATTTTGATAAAAGTATCGCCTTTGAGCCGATTTTTATGCTGTTCTTAAGCTCTTTTTCGCTCAATCCCGTAAAGATGCACAGTGAACTTTCATCGGTTTGCCCGTCCGCCTTATCGGGAACAATTATGCCGTTTATGCGCTTTCCCTCATTTAAAAATTCCACTTCGGAATACGGCAGGATTCTTTTATCTATTCCACCCGCGTCCGAGAACAGAACCGTTCCGTCACTGCGTATTTCCGACACAACCAGCCCTATTCTGTCCATATGCGCTTCAAGCAGAAGCGTCTTTGCGCTTTTATCGGCACAGCCGATAAAGCCAAAGATGTTCCCCGCTGCATCGGTCTCGGTTCTGTCACAGCAGTTATTTAATTCGTTTAAAAGAAACCGTCTGATTTCTTCTTCGTTTGAGCTTACCCCTCCGATAGCGGTAAGCTTTTTTGTGTATAATATCAGTTCATCAGTAGTCATCTGTTCTCTCCCCGAACCCGTTTTAATCTGTTATACAAGATAAGTATACCATAAATTATAAAAAAATACAACACGTAATATTTTCGGATAAGCCATAATATACTTAAAATATAACATCGGAAAACGGGAGGAATATTCAAATGAAACTTAATTTGGCTGAAAGCTTCGGCAAACACGCGGCACAGAACAGATTTAAGTATATCTCGATAACGGCTGCGCTGTTTTTGGGATTAATTGCGGGAGCGGTTTTTGGATTAAACGGAAGCATTTCATCGGGATATGCCGAAAATTTTATTTCTATGTACAAGCTTCAGGGGGCGGCTTCATCTCAGATATTTACATATTCTTTTATATCATATTTAAGGCTTGCGGCAATCATCTGGATAGCCGGCAGGTTTATGTTTCTGATACCGCTTATATATATTCAGGTTGCCGCAAAGGGCTTCGGCATAGGCTGCACAATCTCATATATCGTATCTGTATTTGGTGTGAGCGGCACCGTTTTTTGCTTTCTGTCTATGTTTATGCAAAACGTTATCTTTATCCCCGCGCTTATCATATACTCGGTTCACAGGATAAATTTTGCGGCTGCGTATCGAACTGTGCGCAGCTCGCCGTCTGCCTTTAAGCAAAGACGCAAACTTAATACAGAGGATTTAGAGGCTTTTTTAATATTTTTTGCCGCCGCAATGCTGTGCACCTGCATAGAGGCATATGTTGTTCCGCCGCTTATCAAGCCATTTTGTACGAAATTTATGTAAATTTAAAAAAATTTTCAAAAAACACTTGTCAAATCGGATTGTATTATGTAAAATAATAATAGTGTTTTGAAACGGGGAAGAATTATGGAAAAATACAAATCCGAATTTTTAAATTATTTGCAGAACAAGCGCGGCGCCTCGGTTAATACGATTTTATCATACGACAGTGATTTAACGCGTTTTTTGTCTTATGTCAAAGCTGAGGGAGTTTGCGGCATAGACGAGATAAACGAAACGCATATATTAAATTATGTTATGTCTCTGAAAAAAAGCGGAAAGTCTGACGCCACCGCCGCGAGGGCTGTATCGTCCATTCGCTCGTTCTTTAAATTTTTATCGGACAAGGGATATATAAAGAAGAACCCAGCCTGCGATATGCGCCCTTTAAAAAAAGAACGCAAAACACCTGACATCCTTACTGAAATACAGATTACAGCTCTGTTAAATGCCCCCGACAGCGCATCGCTTAAGGGCTTCCGCGATGCTGCAATACTTGAGCTTATGTACGCAACGGGGATACGCGTCTCAGAGCTTATCGGGCTTAAGATTTACGATATAAACACGGATGTCGGCTATTTAAACTGCCGCGATAAAAGCGGCGAGCACCGCATTCCGATATACACCATCGCCCGCGAGAAAATCAAGGATTATATGGACAGACGGTGTCTTATCCCCGGGTATGACGGAACCGACTATGTTTTTTTGAATATGTCGGGTCAGCCGATTTCAAGACAAGGTGTGTGGAAGCTGCTTAAAACATACGGCAAAAAATGCGGTCTCGGCTTTAAAGTTACCCCTCATATTATGAGAAACACCTTCGCGGTGCATCTCCTTAAAAACGGCTTGGATATAAAGGATGTCCAAAATATGATGGGACACTGCGAAATTGCTTCGACAAAGATATACGAGCAAGCGCTTCGGGACAGGCTTACGGAATCGTACGAAAGATGTCATCCACGCTCGGCTTCGGCCGGCAGAAAGCGGAACAAAAACAAATAATACGCTTAATTTTATAATTATAATATAAAGTTACATAATCCTGTAAAATTCAAAAACTGAAAATCTGAAAGGAATGGTTGTACAAATGAAGGTATTGGTAGTAGGCAGCGGCGGCAGAGAACACGCGATAATATGGAAGCTTAGTCAAAGCAAAAAGGTTACAAAGCTTTACTGTGCACCCGGGAACGGCGGAATTTCCTCTCTTGCGGAGTGTGTCCCGATAAAGGCTATGGAATTTGACAAACTGATTGAATTTGCCAAGGAAAACTCAATCGATATGACGGTTGTCGCGCCCGATGACCCCCTTGCGGCAGGAGCGG
>USLC01000032.1 GCA_900555375.1 uncultured Eubacteriales bacterium | reverse complement strand
AAGGGTTGGGCTGTTCGCCCATTAAAGCGGTACGCGAGCTGGGTTCAGAACGTCGCGAGACAGTTCGGTCCCTATCTGTCGCGGGCGCAGGAAATTTGAAGGGAGCTGTCCTTAGTACGAGAGGACCGGGATGGACGTACCACTGGTGTACCAGTTGTCTTGCCAAAGGCACGGCTGGGTAGCTAAGTACGGAAGGAATAAACGCTGAAGGCATCTAAGCGTGAAGTCCACCCTAAGATAAGATTTCCCATTGTTTTAAACAAGTAAGACCCCACGTAGACTATGTGGTTGATAGGTCGGAGGTGTAAGTGCGGTAACGCATTCAGCTGACCGATACTAATAGGTCGAGGGCTTGACCTTATACTTTATTTTGTGAGTAAGATATATTTTACACTTCTCTTTTTCAATCTAAAACACAAAATCGGTGGTTATAGCGAGAAGGTCACACCTGTTCCCATTCCGAACACAGTAGTTAAGCTTCTTTGCGCTGAAAATACTTGGAGGGCGACCTCCCGGGAACATATGTCGCCGCCGGTACATTATTCAGAGAAAATATTCTCTGAATAGATATTCCTCTATAGCTCAGTTGGTAGAGCATGCGGCTGTTAACCGCAGGGTCGTTGGTTCGAGTCCAACTGGAGGAGCCACATCGGAACGAAACAAAATTCGTTCCGATTTTTTTATTGTAATTTAAGGGTGACTATCGGGTCTGCGTGCCGATTGCGAATGCAGTAGATCGAGTAAGTCGACCGCCGCTTGCGGCAGCGGGAGAGGGAAATGCGAAGAACTGTGCTGCCGCACAGCTTACCTTGACAATATGACAGAAAACATATATAATATACATATCGGCTAATTTGGGAGGTAAAAAAATGGATTTTTATTCTATATCTGAAGTAGCGGATATGTCCGATAAAAGCCAAAAAAAAATACGAAGGCAAATAGCTGCGGGAAGGTTACGGGCAGAAAAAATCTCACATGCCTCATTTGCTGAACGAGAATGATATTTCATATTTAAGAACAAAAAAGTATATTGAGAATATGATTAAAATATAGAAGGTGCATTCGTAAAGGGCAGCCGATTTTTTTCGGTTGCCCTTATGCAGACTATCTGTAAAATTTAATTTTTAATCAAAGTCCTGTTGCAAACTCATCAATTAAATATCTGCCGTTCTGCTGTTTTAATATCAGATAAAACGATGTTTCGGTTTGATTCGGGTCAAAAACAGAATTTTCGGCAGGTATCATTTTTACTTTCGGCTGTGCAATCCATTCGCCGTCAGTAAAGCCTTTTTCTGCTAAATTATCAACTGTGGCTATGCTTAAAGGCATTGCTTTTTTCATGCCGAAAACATAATCATCGCCAAAGAAATTGTCTACACAGCTTTGAGTGCAGTATCTTTTCATTTTCTCAAAATCCTGATTATAAAAGGCCTTAAAAAATAACTCCACTGTTCTTATCGGATCCGACATTTCTCTCAGATCTTTCTCTGTTTCCAATGCATCAGTTACGGAAAAGGTTATATCGTTTCTGTTTTTATCAAAAATGTTATATTCTAATTTGTATAAGTGCGTTCCGTAAATTTCATTTAAAACACCCGATACAGAACCTAATTGAACATATGTGATGCTGTCCTTCAAAACAGGCGGAACAATTAGCACATCAAAATTTATAGGTTCCGGATTTGATAATATTTTTCGTATTTCCTGACCGATTTCAATTTGATAAGTATATTCCGAATATCCGTTTACGCTTCTTGACGGCTCGTTGATTGAAACGGTTATTTTCCCATTATCCCAATTAATATAATTTTCAGGATTACTCATAATACCCATTTTTTCAAACAGTTCCCTAAGCGGAACATATACCTCTCCGTTTTCGATAAAGGGCTTGTTCTTAAGTTCAATTTTTTCGGCGTTGTTTGTAATTTCAATCGTGTAATCATCAGTCGTCAAATCGGATAATACGCCGCTTGCAAATACCGTTGTCGAAAGCATAATAACCGCAATGACCGCTGACAATACCGACATAAATCTGCTTGTTGTTTTCTTATTCTTAATCATAATAAATCTCCTTTTCAAAAATTTTTTACTGCTTGCCATTTGTGTGGTAAGCGGAAGCTGTTTGGATTTTCCGGTCGGAAGCAGGGAAAGAATTGTGCTCACATAGCTCATTTCCTCGCTTCCCGACATATTTTTTGTAACCGACATATCACAGGATATTTCGCACTCGGATGCAATTTGCTTTAAAACATACCACGCCATTGGGTTAAACCAATGCACACATTTTACAAACTCTGCAAACCATTTATATAAAATATCGTTCCGCTTAAAATGCGTCATTTCGTGACGGAGTATGTTATGTAACTGTTCGCTTGATAACTCCGTTTTCGGTAAAATAAGCATTGGTCTGAATACGCCCGTCATAAACGGCGACGCAACATTTTCCCATACCCGAACATTGATTTTTCTGTCGGTGTACTCCCTTGTTTCGGGGCAGGATATGACCTCGCCGTTTTTGCGTATTTTAATATTCAGCCTTACATAGCGTACAACATTTAAGAGCATTAAAGCTATTGCGCCGATAAGCCATACATACGCTAAAATATTCATTCGGTTATAAATTATCCTATCCCATATAACTGTTGCTTTCTGCAAAAGCTGCGGTTTTTGAATCGGGGCTGTCTGCACAATATTCTCGGTTGTTTCGGGTTGTTCACCGGCAACTGTTTGCTGTGTCTGTACCGTTTGTGTTGCAATGTTCGGCGCAGGCATCGGATTTACATTAAACCGCACCGGCATAAGCATTACAAAAAGTACGCACAGCCATATGTAATAATGCCACGAATACCCGAAAATCTTTTTCGTTATCGGTCGGAAAATGCTGATAACAGCTGCAAGAGCAGAGCCGGCAAGTGATGTGATTAAAAGAGCTTTAAATAATTCACCAATCAAGTTTATCCCTCCTTTTTCTCAAAAATCGCTTTCAGTTCACGTATATCCTTTTCCGAAAACTGCTCCTCCTCAAAAAGTGCGGCAACCAAATTTTCGGCTGAGCCGTCAAACAGATTTTTAATAAGATTTTTTACCTGTGATTTTTTATATTCCTTTGCCGTTAAAATCGGTGTGTAATACCATGCCTTGCCCCGTCTTTCGGCAGACAATGCGCCTTTTTCAACAAGCCTTGCAAGAAATGTGGCAATCGTTGTGCGCTTCCAGCCCTTTTCCTCAACGGCTTTTCCGATTGCCGTTGAACCTATCGGTTCACCTGCCTTCCATACTACCTTCATAATTTCAAGTTCCGCTTCACCTATGTTTATATTTGTCATAAGGCATACCTCCAATATAATCTACTGTCGTCGACATATATAGTCTACCACATTAGACATAGTTTGTCAAGACCTTTTAATGAATTAATAAACTTTAACCAAGTCTTAACACATAAAACTGTTCGGAATATCTAAATGCAATATGTAAGAGAAGACGGTATCGGATTAACCCGATGTTAGTTATCGGAATCCGATTTTACAGCACAAATTATCGGATTTAATTGATTTTTTTATAAAAATGATGTAAAATAACATAGAGATTTGCAAAGGAAGGCGGAAACTGATTATGGAAGAGAAAAGACAGTACAAAGGCGCGGTATTTTTTGATGTGGACGGAACGTTGGTTGACGAACGCAAAAAAATATATAAACCGACCGAGGCAACAAAATCAGCTATTGAAAAACTGCGCAAAAACGGTTGGCTTGTCGGGATAGCAACCGGCAGATCAAAATGCTATATTCCCGATACGGGAATAGACTTTAATTGTTATGTAAGCTGTAACGGCGCTGTAGCCGAGATAGAAGACAAAGTTATATTCAACGACTGTATAAAGGCAGAGGAAATTTTAAGGCTTGCAGGGTACTTCGGGAAAAACAGAATCGCATATGATATAGAAACACGCGATGTGTGTTATTATGATGAAAACCGTGAGGATTTGTTAAGAGCAATAATGGAAGTGTTTCACATAGACGGCGCGGCGTTTGTTCCTTACCGAAGCGGGAGTGCGTTTGCCGCAAACAAAATGATGATTGCATTTGACAGAGGTGAGCAGTTTGAGGAAATCAAATCAGACCTGTCGGGCGAATATCAGGTTATTCGTCATCATAAAAATAATTCAGCGGATATTATGCGCATCGGTATGTCAAAAGCGGTGGGAATAAAGGCTGTAATAAAATTTGCCGGAATAGATATAGCCGACACATATGCCTTCGGCGATGACGTGAATGACATAGAGATGCTGGCGGCAGTCGGCTGTGGAATTGCTATGACTCCGCATTCTGCTTCGCTTGAAAAGACTGCAAAGATGTTTACAGGCGGCGTTGACGAGGAGGGGATAAGCAGCGCGCTTACGAAACTGGGGTTAATCTGAAGAATGTTAAAGCCCCGCAAAGTGCTGAAGAACTTGACAAATCAGCCGATTTGTTATATACTGTATCTTGGTAAACAGTTGAGTAAAACGAGGAGGTTTTTCATAATGAAAAAGATATTGGCATTATTTATGACAATATTCCTTACCTGCGGCGCACTTGGTGTTTCAGCGAGAGAGATGTTTGACGATGTGTCCGATTCCGATTGGGCAGCGCAGTATATTTATAATTTGGCAGACAGAGGAATAATAGGAGGTTACGGTGACGGAACCTTCAGACAGCGCGACAACGTACAGCGGTGCGAATACGCAAAAATGCTTGTAAACATTGCAAAAATTCCCGTTGTGGCAAGTGCGGTCTCGCCGTACGCGGATGTTCCGCAGCAGGAGTGGTTTTTCCCTTATATAAATTCCGTGTCGCCTTATATGACAGGCTTTCAGAATTCTGACGGAATGTTGTATTTTGCGCCGGAAGACGCGGCAAGCCGCGAGGCGGTGGCTGTGGCAATGGTAAAGGCAAAAGGGCTTGATGTTACGCGGTACGAAGACCCCGACGGTTATCTGGCGGAAAGATTTTCAGACTGGTATGACATATCTTCGTTTAACCGCGCATACATTTGTGCGGCGGTTGATAACGGAATTTTTACGGGCGATGAGGACGGAACCTTCAGACCGGATGCACCGATAATCAGAGCCGAAATTGTTGCTGTTTTGTATAAGGCTTTCCCTGACGGGAACGATGTTAAGCCGAATAATAACTAATTTTATGTGCCGATGCTGAGC
Organism: uncultured Eubacteriales bacterium; assembly: GCA_900555375.1. Lineage (GTDB taxonomy): Bacteria > Bacillota > Clostridia > Monoglobales > Monoglobaceae > UMGS1820. The sequence goes on along the minus strand of USLC01000032.1, from coordinate 2,311 downwards.
TGTTGCAGTTATTTGAACGCGTCTTAATCGGGTTCGGATAGCTGATATCAGGGTAAACGGCGGAATGGAGATTTTTATGCCTAATTTAAAAGAAGTTTTCGGAAGTATGGTGTTTGACAATGCCACAATGCAGGAGAGGCTTCCCAAGGACATTTACAAGCAGGTTAAAAAGACGAAGGAAGAGGGGGTCACCCTTACGCGCGAGGTTGCCGATGTTGTTGCTAACGCAATGAAGGATTGGGCAATCGAGAAAGGCGTTACTCACTTTACGCATTGGTTTCAGCCGATGACGGGAATCACCGCCGAGAAGCACGATTGCTTTATGTCGGTTACAAACGACGGACAGATTATAATGGAGCTTTCGGGTAAAGAACTGATTAAGGGCGAGACGGACGCGTCAAGCTTTCCGTCGGGAGGCTTGCGCTCTACCTTTGAGGCAAGGGGATACACCGCGTGGGACCCTACATCCGATGCATTTATAAAGGACGGAATTTTGTGTATTCCTACCGTATTTTGTTCATATACGGGAGAGGCGCTTGATAAGAAGACGCCGCTGCTGCGCTCGATGGAGACGCTTAATACGCAGTCTCTCAGAATACTGAGACTTTTCGGAATGAATGATGTAAAGCGTGTAAGCATAACCGTCGGACCCGAACAGGAATACTTTTTGATAGACAGAAAAATTGCACTTAAGCGCCGCGACATTACATACACGGGCAGAACTCTTTTCGGGGCGATGCCGCCGAAAGGGCAAGAGCTTGACGACCATTACTTCGGCGTAATAAAAACAAGAGTGTCAGAGTATATGCGTGACCTTGACGTAGAGCTTTGGAAGCTTGGCGTGCGTGCAAAGACAAAGCATAACGAGGTTGCCCCCGCACAGCATGAGCTTGCTCCGCTTTATGCCTCGGGAAATATAGCGACTGACCATAACCAGCTTATGATGGAGCTTATGAAGAAGGTCGCGGAAAAGCACGGAATGAAGTGCCTGCTTCACGAAAAGCCGTTTGCGGGTGTCAACGGAAGCGGCAAGCACGACAACTGGTCTCTCGGCACGGATACGGGGTTAAATCTTTTAAAGCCCGGCAAAAATCCGCGTGATAACAAGGTCTTTCTTATATTCTTTTGCGCGGTTGTTAAAGCCGTTGATGAATATCAGGATATGTTAAGAATTGCGGTTGCAAGTGCCGGCAACGACCACCGTCTCGGCGGAAGCGAGGCTCCGCCCGCGATAATCTCAATGTTTGTTGGCGATGATTTGGCAGAGGTACTTAAATCCGTTGCGGACGGAAGCGATTACATAGCAAAGGCGAGAGAAATTATGACCTCGGGCGTTGACGCCCTGCCCGACTTTGCGAGAGACGCGACGGACCGAAACAGAACGTCGCCGTTTGCCTTTACGGGCAATAAGTTCGAGTTCCGTATGCCCGGCTCAAGCCTCTCGGTATCGGGACCGAACTTTATATTAAACACCGCCGTTGCGGAATCGTTAAAGCAGTTTGCCGATATTCTTGAAACAAAAGACGATTTTGAAAAGGCGGTAGATGAGCTTTTGCGCAGCACCGTTAAAAAACACAGCAGAATTATTTTTAACGGCAACAATTATTCCGAGGAATGGGTAGAAGAGGCGGACAGACGCGGTCTGCTTAACCTTAAAAGCACGCCCGATGCTCTTCCGTACTTCCTGAAAGAGAAGAATGTCAATCTTTTTGAGTCGCACGGAATTTTAACAAGAGACGAAATCGTTTCGCGTTACGAAATTGCGCTTGAGAATTACAGCAAGGTTATAAATATAGAAGCGCAGACAATGATAGAGATGACAAGACAGGATGTAATTCCTGCTGTTGCAAAATATGTAAAGGCGCTCAGCGATGAGATGATTGCAAAAAGGCAGATAAGCGACATTATTAACTGCGATATGGAAGAGAGCCTTATCCCTAAACTTTCTGACTTGACGGCAATGCTTTATGAGAGCGTGGAAATGTTAAGCAGCGAGGTTGCCGAGGCACAGGAGATGGAAGAAGGTCTTGAAAAAGCGGTGTATTATCACGATGTTGTGCTTGCCGCAATGAACGAGCTCCGCACGGTTGCGGATGAGGCAGAACTTTATACAGCAAAGGAATATTGGCCCTTCCCGTCATACGGAGAGCTGATGTACAGTATTCAGGAATAAAAGGGTGCATAGCACCCTTTTGACATATTTAACCATAAGTTAGCTGTCCGAACGCCGATTAAGGCGGGTTTGGATAGCTAATATCAGATTATAGGAGTTGACATAAATAATGAAGCATAATATATTAAAAAGAGCCGC
>USLC01000031.1 GCA_900555375.1 uncultured Eubacteriales bacterium | reverse complement strand
TATTTTTAAAAGAATGTTAATAATATGTTAAGAAAAGTATAAATTTTTCTTGCAATATATTACTTTTTGTGATATTATGTTTTATATGTCGTTTCAGCTTTGTTCTTTAATAAGCGAAACGCTTAAATACTTGCGGGGATGAGTACATATGGGGATTTTTTCAAACTGGGCGGCGGACTTTTCGTCAACCTTTTATAAGTGCTTTATAAAAGATGAAAGATATAACCTTTTGCTCAGCGGTATAGGGGTTACAATAAAGGTTTCGCTTCTCGCTGTTGTGATAGGTATTCTTATCGGTCTTGTTATTGCGATGTGCAATCTTTCAAAGCGTAAGATTTTGAATGTAATAGGCAAAATTTATACAGATGTTATAAGAGGAACGCCGTCGGTTACACAGCTGATGATTATATATTTTGTTGTATTTGCGTCGGTTACGTGGTCTAAGTGGATTATTGCGGCTATCGCCTTCGGAATAAACTCCGGTGCGTACGTTTCGGAGATTATCAGGGCAGGAATACTGTCAATCGACAAAGGTCAGACCGAGGCAGGCAGGTCGCTTGGACTTAACGGCTTTCAGACAATGTCCAGAATCGTTGTTCCGCAGGCGGTTAAAAATATCTTTCCCGCACTGTGCAACGAGTTTATCGTGCTGATAAAAGAGACGGCGATTGTCGGCTATGTCGGGCTTATGGATATACAAAAGGCGGGCGACTTCATAAAAAGCGCAACATTTATCGCATTTATGCCGCTTATCGGCACCGCGGTAATTTACTTTGTTATAATAAAGGCTCTTACGATTATTCTGGGGCATATAGAAAAGGCTCTCAGAAAGTCGGATGTCAGATAGAGGAGGGAGCGGCTTGATTAAAATAGAAAATCTTCACAAATCCTTTGGAGAGCTTGAGGTTCTGAAGGGCATAGACGAGCATATCTCTCAGGGTGAGGTTGTGGTTGTTATAGGTCCGTCGGGTTCGGGCAAAAGCACGTTTCTGCGTTGTCTTAACCTTCTTGAGACCCCGACAGACGGCAGTATCTATATAGATGACGAGCGCATTAACAGCCCGAAGGCGGACGTTAATAAGATAAGACAAAAGATGGGAATGGTTTTTCAGCATTTTAATCTTTTTCCGCACCTGACAATAATGGAAAATATAACTCTTGCGCCTGTGCTGCTGAAGAAGATGACAAAGGCAGAGGCGGTAAATAAAGGCGAAGAGCTTCTTAAAAAAGTAGGGCTTTCAGAGAAAGCCGAGGCATATCCGGCGCAGCTGTCGGGCGGACAGAAGCAGAGAGTTGCAATAGCGAGAGCGCTTGCAATGCAGCCTGAAATTATGCTGTTTGACGAGCCGACCTCGGCTCTTGACCCCGAGATGGTCGGCGAGGTACTGGATGTAATGAAAGAGCTTGCGCAGACAGGTATGACAATGGTTGTGGTAACACACGAGATGGGCTTTGCGCGCGAGGTAGGAACGCGTATTTTGTTTATGGATGACGGCGTTATAGCAGAGCGCGGAACGCCCGATGAGATATTCAATTCACCCAAAAACGAAAGAACAAAAAGCTTTTTAAGCAAGGTTTTGTAAAAGCACGGCAGATTTTTGGGGTGCGCAGACATAACTTATGATTTACAAGGGTTAATGCCGAAAGAGGGAGTAAACCGTTGTAAGATAAAAAATTTTTCAAAGGAGTAATTGTAATGAAGAAATTTACAAAAACACTGGCATTGGTTACAGCAGTTGTAATTGCCGCTATGGCTCTTACGGCTTGCGGAGAGCAGAAAAAGGATTCGGCGGCTGACAAGACAGAGCAGAACTCAACGGCTGCAAAAACAATTAAGTTCGGCACAAACGCTGAATTTCCTCCGTTTGAATTTGTTTCAAACAAGGGCGGCGTTATAGGCGAATTTGACGGTATCGATATGGCAATGGCTAAGCAGATTGCGGAAGATAACGGTATGACGGCTGAAGTTAACAATATGGAATTTGACTCTCTTCTTGTTGCTCTTCAGAACGGACAGCTTGACGCGGTAATCGCAGGTATGACAGTTACCGACGAGAGAAAAGAAGCAGTTGATTTTTCAGAGCCGTATTACACAGCTACACAGGTTATGATTGTTAAAAATGATTCAGCCATAACAAAGGCAGCTGATATGGCTGACAAAAAGATTGCTGTTATTCAGGGCTATACCGGTGAGACCGTTGTAAAGGATATGGGCTATAAGTACGAAGCCTTCAAAAAGGGCACAGACGCTATTATGGAGCTTATGAACGGTAAGACGGATGTTGTTGTTATCGACAAAGCTACCGCTGAAAAGTATGTAAAGGATAACGATGGCATTAAGGCTATCGAGGATTCGGAAGCGTTTGAAGACGAGAAGTACGCTGTTGCCGTAGCTAAGGGCAATACAGAGCTTCTTGACAAAATAAACAAGTCTATCGAAAAGATGATAGCTGACGGCACGGTAAACGAGCTTGCGGCTAAATACGCTGTTGCGGAAGACTAATATTTTAAAAATCAGAAACGGCTTGAGCAAAGTTCTCAAGCCGTTTTTTGATATAAATTTGCTTGACTTAAGCTAAAATTTGTGATACAATTCAATACAATATTTCGGGAGGTGTACTCTATGCGGACATTGATTAAAAACGGCAAGGTTATAAATGTATTCATAGACCAAATAGAAGAGGCAAATGTCTTGATAGAAGATGATTGTATTATCGGCATAGGTGACTTTTATAAAGACTCGGACGCGGATTGCGTTGCTGACATATCGGGCAAATACATATGTCCCGGATTTACGGACGGGCATATACATATAGAAAGCACGATGCTTACCCCTGCCGAATTTATGCGTGTAAGCCTGCCCCACGGAACCACCGCGGTTGTAGCTGACCCTCACGAAATTTCCAATGTGTGCGGAAAGAACGGGATAGACTATATGCTTGCCGCAAGCGAGGGCTTGCCGATGAGAGTGTATATTATGCTTCCGTCGTGCGTGCCGTCCACGAGGTTTGATGAGTCGGGGGCGGTTTTGTCGGCAGAGGATTTATATCCGTATTACTCAAATCCACGGGTTTTGGGACTTGCCGAGGTTATGAATTATCCCGGAGTGATATCGGGTGATAAAGAGGTTCATAAAAAATTAAGTGACGCCGCCGCACTTAACAAGTGCATTGACGGACACGCTCCGCTGCTTTCGGGCAGAGACTTAAATACATATATATCTGCGGGAATCAAAACCGATCACGAATGTTCAAATTTTAATGAGGCGGAAGAGAGAATCCGCCGCGGTCAATGGGTAATGATTCGCCGCGGAACGGCGGCGAGAAATCTTGAGGGATTAATAGATTTGTTTGACGAGCCGTATAACCGCCGCTGCATTCTTGTGACCGATGATAAGCATCCGTCGGATTTGATGAATGACGGACATATTGACGCAATAATCCGCCGTGCGGTTAAGCTTGGCAAATCGCCGCTTGTGGGGATCCGTATGGCGACCCTTCAGGCTGCCGAATGCTTCGGGTTTAAAAATACGGGTGCGGTTGCACCCGGGTACAAGGCGGATTTGCTGATATTAAGCAATCTTGAAGAGGTAAAGGTAGACGCGGTATACTGCGGCGGAGTCAAGACGGCAGAGGGCGGCAGGCTTCTTGTTAAGCCGAATGTTAATGTCGGTGCAGAGCTTGACGCGGCGGTCAGAAATACGTTTCACGTTAAAAAGACAAAGAGCAGCGATTTTGACTTAAAAAAGGGCGTCTGCCGCGTTATAAAGACTATTAAAGGCGAACTTTTGACAGATGAAATGATTACAGAGACGGACGGAGTTGACACAGAGAGGGATATACTTAAAATAGCGGTGATAGAGAGACATAAAAACACGGGTCATATCGGTGTGGGATATATCTCGGGTGTGGGACTGAAGCAGGGGGCAATTGCCTCATCCGTTTCGCACGATTCGCATAATATAATAGTTATCGGCACAAGCAGCGAGGAAATGGCGTGCGCGGCAAACCGCGTAATTGATATGGAGGGCGGCTGCGCGGCGGTATGCGGCGGCGAGGTGATAGCTGATGTTCCTCTGCCGATTGCGGGACTGATGTCTGATTGTACCGCCGAGGAAACAGCCTTGCGTGATATGAAGCTTCGCGGTGCAATGACAAGGCTTGGCGTACCCGATAATTCGTCTCCGCTTATGACAATGGCGTTTGTAAGCCTTGCCGTTATTCCGTCTCTTAAGCTGACAACCCTTGGCTATATAGATGTAAATTATCAAAAGCAGGTCTCACTTTATGTCGCTGAGAAGAACGCGGATTCCGTTCTCGGTGAGGGCGTTTAACAGCTGACCCTCGGTCAGCGTGCGTATTACGCGCATATTGTCATCTGTTACGTGAACTATGTGATAATTGTTGTATGACAGCCGTTTTAAAATGCGCCTTGCCGGAGTGGAAGAATGTGCGGTAAGCACAACCGAGCGGTGCATACTGTCGGGAGTTAATTTTGTTTTATAGTCAAGTATCTCGCGCAGGGTTCTGTGCGAGATGTTTTTTTGTTCGTTGCACAGGTTTGAGGTCAGAAAAGCCCCGATAAGTATAAGAGAAAAGTTAAAGCTGTGTGTAAGCAATCCGTATACGGCTGCCGAAAGAATCAATACGATTGGCAGACGGCTGAATTTTACGGTGATATTATATGCGCGAAGAGAGCCTATCGCGAGGGTAAGTGAGGCGCGAAGCACACGCCCTCCGTCAAGCGGCAGGGCGGGCACAAGATTTATCGCCGCGATAGCTATATTACATTCCGTAAAATATAAAGTATACTCGTTTGTAAACGGAAGCAGATACACAACCGCCGCCGCGGCAAAATTGGAAAGAGGACCCACAAGGGCAATGACAATCTCGGCTGACGGATTTTGAATTATCTCTGATTTAAGACAGCAGCATACGCCGAACGGCTGAATCTCTATGTATGATATGCCTACGTTAAGTTTGCGTGCCGCCGCAACGTGGGCGAGCTCGTGCAGAACAGCGCACAGATATGACAAAAGAAAGGCAGCGGCATATCTGCCGAGTATACTTGCCGCAAGAAGCGGGAAAAATAGTATATTGACGTGAAGCCGTGAGGTAATTTTGACCGAAAGCTTGTTCATTGAAATGTTACACCGCCGTTTTTAGGTGAATTTTGTGACTGAGAGCCGGACGAAGAATCCGAAGGGGGATTGTTATCCGCGGGCTGATTTTCGGACCGGTTGTAAGGCGGAAGAATTTCTTTTAAGCTTTTTATTGTTTCGGCGGCTGTCTCCTGCCATTTTGAGTCATAGCGCAGAGCGCGGCCGAAAGCATCGGCACAGGCGCGCAGCGTCGGGATATGACTGTTGTGCATACCTAAGATTATTGCGGCGCATATGATGCCTGAAAGAAGCTGACGTAAAATAATTGACAAAATTCCGCCTTTTTCGTCTCCCGAAGAATTGTTTTTGTGCTGACGAACCGACATTTTACCACCCCGTTTGTTTGCGTTAGTAAATTTTATTAAACTTTGTCCGCTTTTATGCTTGAAAGTTTTGGCAATGTAGTGTATTATATATAATATAATCTTGCCGTATAAGCGGCGGAATGGAGAGTTATATGTACAAAAAGAAGTTTGAGGCTTGCTTAAAGCGCGTTCAAAAACCTGCGAGATATATAGGCAACGAATTTAACAGTGTACACAAAGAAGTGACACCCGATATGATGACATTTGCGTTTTGCTTCCCCGATGTTTATGAGGTGGGAATGTCGCATCTCGGAATAAAAATACTGTATCATTTGATGAACGAGTGGGACGATACTGCCTGCGAAAGAGTTTTTGCGCCCTGGGATGATATGGAAAGCGAGATGCGTAAAGAGAAGATTCCGCTGCTGTCGCTTGAGAGCTATACGCCCGTTAAAGAATTTGATATGGTTGGATTTACTCTTCAATACGAAATGAGCTATTCAAATATTGTAAATATGCTGAGACTCGCCGAAATTCCGCTCAGAACGAGGGAAAGGAAGGTCGGTGACCCATTTGTGTGCTGCGGCGGCCCTTGCGCCTACCACGCCGAACCTCTGTCCGACTTGGTTGACTTTTTTATCCTCGGCGAGGGCGAGGATATTATGCGCGAGATAATGCAGGAGTATAAAAACTGGCGCGGCAGCGGCGAAGAGCGTGAAAAATATCTTGAGGCAATAGCGCAGATAGAGGGTATATATGTTCCGTCGTTTTATGACGTGGAGTATAACGAGGACAATACAATAAAATCATTTGAGCCCAACAGAAGCTGTGTGCCGAAGAAGGTAAAAAAACGGATTATTCTTGATTTTGACGATACTTATATTCCCGAAAAGCTGATAGTTCCGTTTACAGAGGTAGTTCACGACAGAATTATGCTTGAACTTTTCCGCGGCTGTATCAGGGGCTGCAGATTCTGTCAGGCGGGTTATGTGTACCGCCCTGTGAGAGAGCGCTCTGTGCCGCGGCTTGTCAAGGCGGCGGAAAATGCGATTGCCGCGACGGGATATGAAGAAATGACGCTTTCGTCATTGAGTACAAGCGATTACACGTGTTTAATGGAGCTGGTAGACGAGCTTTTAAAAATAACGGTTGACAAACGGATAAATCTTTCTCTTCCATCGCTCAGGGTTGACAATTTTTCTATGGAGCTTATGGAAAAGGTTCAAAAGGTGAAAAAGAGCGGACTGACATTTGCGCCCGAGGCAGGAACCCAAAGGCTTCGCGATGTTATAAACAAAAACGTCCGCGAAGAAGAGCTTATCAGAACCACGGGAATTGCGTTTGAAGGCGGATATAACAGAGTAAAGCTTTATTTTATGCTTGGACTTCCGACAGAGACGGACGAGGATGTGCTTGGCATAGGAGAGCTTGCGCAAAAGGTTGTGAATACATTCTACGGTATCGAGCCCGAGAAGAGAAAGGGCAGAGCGGTAACGGTTACCGTAAGCACATCGCTTTTTGTGCCGAAGCCGTTTACACCTTTTCAATGGGAGCCGCAGGACAGAATAGAAGAACTTGAGCGCAAAGCGTCTATGCTCAGCAAAAGCATAACCAACAGAAAAATTATATACAACTGGCATTCAAGTCACGTAAGCTTTCTGGAGGCCGTCTTTGCCAAAGGGGACAGACGCCTCGGAGAGGTGCTGATTTCCGCTGTGGAGCTTGGCTGTAAGTTTGACGGCTGGACAGACTTTTTTGACTATGAAAAGTGGATTAAGGCATTTGAGATTAACGGAATCGACCCCGAATTTTATGCGTATCGCAGGATAGGCTACGATGAGATACTGCCCTGGGACTATGCGGACGTTGGGGTAAGCAAAAAGTTTTTTATAGCCGAGCATAAAAAGGCGTATGAAGAGAAGACAACACCGTCCTGCCGCGAAAAATGCGCGGGCTGCGGCGCGGCGTGCTTCGGAGGGGGTGTTTGCTTTGAGTAAAAGAAGGCTTAAATTTTCAAAGATGAATATGGCAAAGTTTATATCACATCTTGACCTTATGCGATGCTTTCAGCGCGCAATAATGAGAAGCGGACTTCCCGTTGAATATACGCAGGGGTTTAACCCTCATCAGAAAATG
>USLC01000030.1 GCA_900555375.1 uncultured Eubacteriales bacterium | reverse complement strand
AGCTTGCCTTTTATCTGGTCGGCTATTTGAAAGAAAATTATCCGCAAAATCTTATTAAGCAATACAAACTGTCGGGGAGTGACTTGGCGGCAGACGACTGGGATTTGGTTCAGATAATAGGAAAAAAACGCGGCTGTATTATATCGGGCGGCGAGACGGACACCTTCCGCGCCTCTAATCTGATACTTGATGATTTCCGTGCCGCAAAGCTTGGCAGAATCACGCTTGAACTGCCCGAAAGTGCAAATGATTAAGTTTATTGGGTCGTTATGCGGCGCGCAGCTTTGCGCCCTGCACGACCCGATTTTGATATACGGCTTTATTTAATTAAAGTATGAATAAAAGGAGATTGAAAATGCCTGAATTGGAAAAGATGTATTATGAAAGGGGCTTAAAACTGATTGCCGGGATAGACGAGGCAGGCAGGGGCCCGCTTGCGGGACCTGTATGCGCGGCGGCGGTTATTCTGCCCGAGGGAATGATAATTGACGGAGTTGACGATTCAAAAAAGCTGAGCGAAAAAAAGCGCGAGCAGCTTTACGATAAAATTATCGGTGCGGCTGTTTCGTACAGTATTGCGTTTGTTTATCCCGATGTGATAGATGAAATTAATATAAGACAGGCAACGCACAAAGCAATGCAGCAGGCGGCTGACGGACTTAAAATAAAGCCCGATATTCTGCTTGTTGACGGAAACGACAAAATTCCGTTTGACGGCTTTGAGTCAGAGTATATAATAAAAGGTGATTCAAAGCTTGAATGTATTGCGGCTGCGTCTATTTTGGCAAAGGTTACGCGTGACAGATATATGAGGGAAATGGATAAAGAGTACCCCGACTATGGCTTTGCAAGACACAAGGGTTACGGTACAAAAGCGCATATGGAGGCAATCCGCGAGGTGGGGCTGTGCCCTATTCACCGAAAGACCTTTATGACCGACAAGGTCCTCGGAAGGGAGCATAAATGAGCAGATATAATAAAGATTTGGGCGACTTCGGCGAGGCGGCAGCAGCCGCGCATCTTGAAAAAAGCGGTATGACGGTTAAAGAACGCAACTTCCGCACTCGCGGCGGAGAAATAGATATAGTGGCAGATGATGGGGACGTACTTGTCTTTGTTGAGGTTAAGACAAGAAGCTCGGATAAATTCGGCTGTCCGTCAGAGGCTGTTGACCTAAGAAAGATAGAGCATATGAAGGCGGCGGCGGAGCAGGATTTTTTGCTTCACCCGACAGACGGCGAAATCAGGTTTGACGTTGTGGAGGTCAGGGCGGCCCGGTTTGACGGAATACCGCGCCTGATTAATATAAATCATATCAAAGACATTTTAAATTGAGGAGAGGTTTATGAATAAAATATTTGACGCTCATTGTGATACAATTTATGAGTTAAACAATAAAAATATGGGGCTTTTAAAAAATTCGATTCATCTCGATGCAGAACGTATGGGCAAGTACGACACGTATATTCAGGTGTTTGCCGCATTTGTTGATAAAGAAGAAATCACAGTATCACCTATGAATCATTGCTTAAAGCTTATGGATAAGTACCATACAGAGCTTGAAAAAAGCAGCGGTATGCTGACGGCGATAGAAACGGCGCAGCAGCTTGAAGATGCCGCAAAGCGCGGCGGAGCATATTCTATCCTTTCGATAGAGGGCGCAGAGGCGCTTGACGGAAATCTTTCGGCGCTTCGGATGTATTATAAGATGGGTGTGCGTCTTATAACGCTGACGTGGAACTACGCAAACGAGCTGTGCGATGGCATAACCGAAAGCCGCGGCGGCGGACTTACCGATTTTGGGCGCAAGGCGGTTGCAATGATGGAGGATATGGGAATCTTGATAGATGTGTCGCATTTGTCAGAGCGCGGATTTTGGGACGTGGCAGAGTGCACAAAATATCCGTTTACGGCGTCGCACTCGTGCGCTAAGGCTCTTTGCGGAAATATTCGCAATCTGACGGACGAACAGATTAAAACCATAGCAGAGAGAAACGGTTGTATAGGGGTAAACTTTTACCCCGAGTTTTTGTCAGAGCGCAAGCAATGCGATATAAGCGATATAGTTCGGCATATTAAGTATATGATAGAGCTGGGCGCCGAAAACGCGATAGGTCTCGGCTCTGATTTTGACGGAGTTGAGTGTCTGCCGCAGGGTATAAACGGAGCGGAAAATATGAAAGATATAATTTCTGCGCTGAGGGACGCGGGGCTCTCTCAAGCCGTGACAGATAAAATTGCTTTCGGAAATTTTTATCGGTTGTTTTATGAAACGCTGTCCCGCGGACAAAATTTATAATAATTTTTGTTAATATAGAAAAATTATTATAAAAAAACACTCACTTTTGTTGCAAAAGTGAGGTTTTTATAAAAATTTATTTGATTATATTGCTTTTTTTTCTATTTTATATTAAAATAGATATGTGCGATTGTTTTGTACAAGCCTTGTGCGTGATTGCATTTGGTAATTTATCAGGTTTTTGGAGGTTTAATCAATGGATTTGAAGATTTCTAAGATGGCAAGCGCCATCAGTCCTTCGCCCACGTTGGCGATTGACTCAAAGTTTAAGCAGATGAAAAAGCAGGGAATTCCGGTTGTGGGATTCGGCGCGGGCGAGCCGGATTTTAACACTCCCGAGAATATAAAATCGGCAGGAATCGAGGCTATCAAAAATAATATTACCAAGTACACACCGGCTTCGGGCACGCTTGAGCTTAAGCAGGCTGTATGCGATAAGCTTAAAAGAGATACCGGGCTTGAATACACAACGGCGAATATTGTTATAAGCAACGGCGGAAAGCACGCCCTTACCAATACATTCAACTGCATATGCGACCCGGGAGACGAGGTTATTCTTCCCGCGCCGTATTGGGTAAGCTATCCCGAGATGATTAAAATGGCAGGGGCAACCCCCGTTATCCTTAATACCGATGAAGAGCATAACTTCAAGTTTACGGCAGAGCAGCTCCGCGGGGCTGTTACGCCAAAGACAAAGGCGCTTGTGCTGAACACGCCAAGCAACCCGACAGGTATGATTTATACCCGTGAAGAGCTTGAGGAGATTGCAAAGATAGCGGTTGAAAATCACATTTACGTGGTTTTTGACGAGATATACGAAAAGCTTGTGTATGAGGGCGAGCACGTGAATATTGCAACCCTCGGCGATGATATCAAAGACCTTACCATTATTTTAAACGGAATGGCAAAGACCTATGCGATGACGGGCTGGAGAATCGGCTATGCGGCGGCAAACGAGAAGCTTGCAAAGGCGATGGGCAATATACAAAGTCATGCTACGTCAAATCCCAACTCTATCGCTCAGGCGGCGGCGGTTGAGGCTCTCAACGGCGATCAGAGTTTTATCGAGGATATGAAAGCGACATATATAAAGCGCAGAGACTATATGGTAGAGCGCATCAACAGTATTGACGGATTAAGCTGCAAAAAGCCGAACGGCGCGTTTTATATCTTTATGAATGTAAAAGAAGTGCTGGGAAAAGAGCATTACGGCAAGGTTATCAATACGGCAAATGAACTGTGCGAGGATATACTTGACCGCGCCCTGGTTGCGCTTGTGCCGAGCGAGGGCTTTGGAATCGAGGGTTATGTCAGACTTTCGTATGCAACGTCTATGGATGTTATAAAAACAGGTCTTGACAGAATCGAGAAGTATCTGGGCGGCGGATTTAAAGACAGCGCTGCCGACAACAATTAAAACGTTTTTCAAAGTTATCCCGATAAGGCGCAGACGGTTTATGGGGATAACTTTTTGCGTTTAAATACAAAAGGCACTAATTAATAAAAACAGATAAGGATGGTTGACCAATGATTAAAGATAGCTATGAAAGTCCTCCTAACTCGCGCTATGCAAGCAAAGAGATGAAGTACATATTCTCGCCCGATAAAAAGTTTAAAACGTGGCGCAGATTATGGGTCGCTTTGGCGGAAGCCGAGATGGAACTCGGCCTGGCGGTTACGCCCGAGCAGGTGGCAGAGCTTAAAGAGCATATGGACGATATAAATTATGAAGTTGCCGAAGAGAGAGAAAAAGAGGTGCGCCACGACGTTATGTCGCACGTTTACGCTTACGGCGTTCAGTGCCCCAAGGCAAAGGGAATAATACATCTGGGTGCAACATCGTGCTATGTCGGAGACAACACCGATATTATAATTATGTATGAGGGGCTTGAGCTTATTAAATCAAAGCTTGTAAAGGTTATCTCTCTGCTTCGCGATTTTGCCTTAGAATATAAGGATATGCCGACGCTTGGCTTTACTCACTTTCAGCCGGCGCAGCTTACCACTGTGGGCAAGCGCGCATCGCTTTGGCTGTGGGAGCTTATTATGGATCTTGAAAATGTTAATTTTCAGCTGTCGCGCGCGGCTCTTCTCGGCTCTAAGGGAACAACGGGAACGCAGGCAAGCTTTATGGAGCTTTTTGACGGCGATACGGAAAAGGTTAAAGCCCTCGACAGAAAAATCTGTGAAAAGATGGGTTATAATAAGGTTTACCCCGTATCGGGACAGACATATTCAAGAAAGCTTGACTATCAGATGCTGTCGGTGCTTAGCGGAATAGCGCAAAGCGCATACAAATTTGCAAATGATATAAGACTGCTTCAGCATCTTAAAGAGATAGAAGAGCCGTTTGAAAAATCACAGATTGGTTCTTCGGCGATGGCGTATAAGAGAAATCCTATGCGCTCAGAGCGCATATGTTCTCTTGCAAGATATGTGATAGTTGACGCGCTTAATCCCGCCGTTACATCGTCTACACAATGGTTTGAAAGAACGCTTGACGATTCGGCAAACAAGCGCATCAGCGTTGCCGAGGCGTTTTTGACCGTTGACGCAATTTTAAATATATATATGAACGTGGCAAACGGACTTGTGGTTTACCCAAAGGTTATTCACAGCAGGGTTATGTCAGAACTGCCGTTTATGGCTACGGAAAATATCCTTATGGACGCGGTTAAAGCGGGCGGAGACAGACAAGAGCTTCACGAAAAGATACGTGTACATTCAATGGCGGCGGCGCGCGTTGTCAAAGAAGAGGGCGGAAAGAACGATCTTATAGAAAGAATAGTGGCAGACCCCGCCTTCGGACTTTCGATGGAGGATGTTCAAAAGATATTAAAGCCCGAGAATTTCACGGGCAGAGCGGCAAATCAGGTAGAAGAGCTTGTACGCGATTATGTTGAACCGATTCTTAAGGACAACAGCGCCGCAGACGAAGTAGAGCTTACAGTTTAATCGAAACGGGAGAGATTGATATGAAAATAGGATTTATCGGCGGCGGAAATATGGGCGGCGCGTTAATTAACGGACTGATAAAAAGCGGACACAGTCCGCAGGACATTTTTCTTTGCGAGATGAACAGCGAAAGAGCAAAGATGTTTGGCGAAAAGGGCGTAAACACGGTTGCCCACGCCTTTGAGGCAGAGGAACACAGCGATATTATTATCTTTTCGGTCAAGCCCAATGTTATAGACAGCGTTCTTGGCGAAATGATAGGGTATGATAACAAGTTATATCTGTCGATAGCCGCAGGAGTGACGGTAGCTCATCTTGAAGAGGTGCTTGGCGCGGATAAAAAAATCGTGCGTGCAATGCCGAACACTCCGGCTCAGGTTGGGTGCGGAATGACGGTTATAACGCCGAACAGGAATATGACTGATGATGAAATAAAGTCGGTTGAAGATATTCTGTCGGGCGTGGGCTTAACAGAGGTTATGCCCGAGAAGTTTATGAGCGCGGCAACCGCTCTTCACGGAAGCAGCCCCGCGTATGTGTATATGTTTATAGACGCAATGGCTGACGCGGGAGTTGCATACGGGCTGACCAAGGCGCAGGCGCTTAAGCTTGCGGCACAGGCGGTTGAAGGAAGCGCAAAAATGGTGCTTGAAACGGGACTTCATCCCGAGCAGCTTAAAGACAATGTTTGCTCGCCGGGGGGAACGACTATTGCCGCAGTTTGCGATTTGGAGGAAAACGGCTTCCGTGCGGTTGTGCAAAGCGCGGTTCGCGCTTGCGTTGACAAGGCGGAGGAAATGAGCAAATAATTCGCAGAGCGGGTGAAAGAAAATGAAGGTTGTTGCGTTGACAGGCGGAATAGGCTCGGGCAAAAGCAGTGTTCTGCGCGAGTTTGAAAGGCTTGGAGCAGAGGTTATGGACGCCGACAAAATTTCACACAACATTATGAAACGCGGCAAAGCCGCATATAATGAAACAGTTGCAGAGTTCGGCGGTGAAATTCTTGACTCAAACGGCGAGATTGACAGAAAAAAACTTGCAAAGATAGTATTTTGCGATAAAGATAAGCTTAAACTGTTAAACGGCATTACTCACAGGCTTATTTATAAAGAAATAAGCGACAGAATCTCGGCATCCGATGCAAATGTTGTCTGTGTCGAAATACCGCTTCTTTTCAGCAGCCCAAGCCCGCTTGATATAGACGTAAAAATTGTCGTAACGGCGGATAAAGAGAAAAGAATCGCAAGAGCGATAAAGCGTGACGGAGCAACAAGAGAGCAGATTGAAGCAAGAATGGCGCGTCAGCTTAACGATGACGAAATGATAAAGCTTGCCGATATTGTGATAGAAAATGACGGAGATATAAAAGCGCTGAGAAGCAGAGTCGGCGGGATTTATGAGGAACTGACAAACGGCGGCGCGGAACGGAGACCGGAATGAGAGAGGTTAACTATACCCCAAAAAGGTCGGGGCGGAGACGGAGAAAAAAAGGATGCTCTTCGGGCTGTCTTGTGTTTGTGATTTTTCTGGCGGTTTTAATATTTCTTGCTTATATGGGCGTCAGCCACTATAAAAACATAAATATCTCTGACAGGATAAGAAGAAATCAGTATCCGATAAAGTACGAGCATTTTGTTGAGCAGTACTCAAAAAAATACGGACTTGACAAATGGCTTGTGTACGGGCTTATCCGTACCGAAAGCCGATTTGACGTCTATGCGGTATCATCGGCAAATGCAAAAGGGCTTATGCAGCTGACAGATGAGACGGGTGTTGAATGTGCAAAAAAACTCGGCGTTTCGGGCTATACGTCCGACAAGCTTTTTGACCCCGAAACCAATATAAGATTTGGCTGTTATTATTTAAGCAATCTGATAAAAAAATATGATTATCTTGAAAATGCGATTGCGGCTTATAACGGCGGACCGGGGAATGTGGATTCGTGGCTTGCCGACGGAAAGCATACCGACAGCAGCGGCAAGCCGTTTACAGAGACAAGAAATTATGTAGAGCGTGTAATAGAGGCGCGCGATATGTATAAAAAGATATACGAACAAAAAGAATAAAATAAAGACCGATTGTTGATATAAAAATTAAATAAAGGGAGTGACTTTTTATGTCAAATAAAAATGATTTACAGGAAAGGCTTTGCTATAAAAACGAGAATGCTTTTCCGAAGCAGACGGATAAACAAAAGGCGGAAATATTTGATTTCTGCGAGGACTACCGTAAGTTTATAACTGCAGCAAAGACCGAACGCGAGTTTTGCGAGGCGTCGGTAAGAGAGCTTGAAAAGGCGGGATTTGTTTCACTTGAAAGCAAAAAATCGCTTAAGGCGGGCGATAAAGTTTATACGGTGAACCGAGGCAAGGGCGTTATGGCTGTTGTTATCGGAAGCGAGGATATCACTGACGGCGTAAATATCGTAGGCGCGCATATCGACTC
>USLC01000029.1 GCA_900555375.1 uncultured Eubacteriales bacterium | reverse complement strand
GGCGGAATCGATAACGGGCTTTCGCTCGGCGCGGCTCATAAGGCATACGCCGAAGCCACTAAATGCAAAGCCCTAAGCGAGTTTATAGACAGCGATGCGGGCGTGCTTAAAACTTGGATAAGTCAGCTTGACGTCATACAAAAGTACTATCCTATGGCGGCTGTAAATATGAAGATAAAGCTTGATGATAACGCTTTGGTAAGAACCAAGCTTGCCATAATCAATAAAGAGAGCAGGTCATACAATAAGTCGCTTAAGCTGATAAAGTATTTGCTTAGCGACAAGTCTCAGCAGAATATTATGAGCAATATGCCCGGCGTGCCTGTTTTGCAGAAAAATTACGGCGATGTTTACACAGCCGACAGGCTTACATATATAGACGGAATTGACGGAGAGAAGTTTTGTACGTTTCCTTTTTCGGTGGATTTTAAAGAAAATGAATTTAATCTCGAAAAAACGCGGGAAAGCAACGCTTCGTATGAAGAAACGGAACGTGCTCTTGAATATATGGCAAATCCGCAGTAAATAGGAAAAATAATAAAATTTATATAAAAAAGCCGTGATATCGGCATAAGAAAGGAATGCATTAAATGAAAAAGATGAGAAGAGTTATTGGATTTTTGCTTTGTGCGGCAATGGCTGTCAGCGTTTGCGCCTGCAGCGGCGGCAAAAAAACCGCCAAGGGAGAAGACCCAAACAAAGTTCCGGAGGATACTTACGAAATACGCTGGTTCCTGCTCGGCAAGCCGCAGGATGACGTTGCGTCGGTAGAAAAGGCAATCAATGATTATCTTAAAGATAAGATTAACGCTACTGTAAAAATGACAACAATGGAAACAGGTCAGTATAACCAAAAGATGTCAACTATGGTTGCCTCGGGCGAATATTTTGATATCGCGTTTTGTGCAACCTGGGCGCTTGATTATACGGCAAATGCAGCCCTCGGCGCGTTTGTTCAGCTTGACGATTATATGGACACATATCTTAAAGATGTAAAGGACGCCATACCGGCTGATTATCTCGACAGCGCAAAGGTTGACGGAAAGCTTTATGCTATCCCGGCTTATAAAGAATCCGCTACGCAGTACGGCTGGATTTACAGAAAAGATATTGCCGATAAGTATGGCATAGATATGACAAAGTATAAAAACCTACAGGACTTTTTGCCCGTTGCCGAGATGCTTAAAGAGAAGGAGCCGAGCATTCAGTATCCGATTGACTGGGACGCTTCCTCAAGCTATCAGAGATATATGTATAACTTCGGCGATTTTGTAAGACCCGTACAGGATTATAATATCGGTGTATCTTATGCCGAGGGCGCGGACGACACAAAGATTGTACGCAACCAGGACGCAAAGCTTGAATACAGCGGCGAAGACGTATACAAAATTATGCGCGAGTATTATACAAAGGGCTTGGTAAAGAAGGACGTTGCAACGGCAACAGACTTAAGCGCACGCTTCAACAGCGGAAAGACCTTCTGCTATGTTGCAGAGCTTAAGCCCGGCAAGGTAACCGAGATGGCTAAAAGCTGCCCGTATGAGATAGCGCAGGCAGGCGCAACACCCGTTATAGAAAAATCACTTCCCGGTCTCGGCTCGATGATGGCGATTTCTTCAACATCAAAGAATCCCGAAAGATGTGCGCGCTTCCTTAACCTGCTTAACACCGACCCGTATCTTAAGAACCTTGTTGTTCACGGCATAGAGGGCAAGCACTATGAAAAGGTTGACGATAAGACCGTTAAAATATTTGATGATACAACCTACAGTATGTACAGCTATACTTGGGCTATAGGCAATGTCTTCATTGATTATATTTCAACCAAAGACGACCCCAATAAGCTTGAGGACCTTAAGAAGTTTAACGACAACGCAATCAAGCGTGAGGCAAATTCCTTCAGCTTTAATCCTGAGGGGCTTGAACTTACGATGGCTGAGATTTCAAAGGTAAATAAAAAGTACGGAGCAATCGGCGCGGACGGCTCTGTTGAAGTTGACTATCAGGCAACGCTTGACAACTTAAATAAAGAGCTTGATTCGGCAGGGCTTCAGAAGCTTATTGATGCAATGCAAGAGCAGTACACCGAGTTTCTTAAAAATAAAAAATAAAAAGTAATACAAAAATACGGGAAGGGTGACATTACTTTGGACAAAACAAAAAAATCGCATGGCAGCGACGGCATCGTAAAAGAGTTTAAAAGGAACAAAACGCTGTTCTTTATGCTTGCGCCGGGAGTAATACTCTACTTGCTTTTTAACTATCTTCCTATGTTCGGACTGGTTCTGGCATTTAAAAAGATAAACTACCGTCAAAGTATCTTCTTATCGCCGTGGTCGGGGCTTGATAACTTTAAGTTTATGTTAAAGTCATCTGACCTGCTTCAGGCAGTTATAAATACGCTTGCATACAACGCGGTATTCCTCTTTGTGGGAATGATTCTGGCAGTTGCGCTGGCGGTTGCGCTTGACCTTATACGAAGCAAGATGGCAAAAAAGGTTTATCAGACAATAATGATTATGCCTCACTTTTTGTCTTGGGTTATTATAGCATATCTTCTCTTTGGCTTTTTGAGCTTAGAGAACGGTATTATGAACCGTACAATTATGCCGATGCTTGGCTTAAATGAGATAAATTGGTATCAAACGCCAAGCGTTTGGCCTGCAATACTTATAATAGCTCACTTCTGGCAGGGCTGGGGTTATGAAAGCGTTATTTACACCGCGGCGATAGCCGGCATAGATATGGAGCAGTATGAAGCAGCCGAAATAGACGGAGCAAACCTGTGGCAGAGAATAATCTATGTGACGATACCGTCCATAAAGCCGATGCTTGTTATTATGCTTATTATGAAGGTCGGCTCGATACTTAATATGGATATGGGTCTCTTCTATCAGCTGCCTATGAATCAGCCTGCGCTTTACGGAACAACCAATGTAATTTCCACATACGTATACAATCTGGTAACCGATTCCGGCTCGCTTTCTATGGGAATGGCGTCAGCTGCTTCGTTTGTTCAGTCAATAGTGGGATTTGTTCTGGTTGTCAGCGCAAATAAAGTGGCAAAATTGATAGACAGCGAAACAGGACTGTTTTAAGGAGGGATACATAGTATGAATAAAAATAACAAAGCGGTAGACATAGTGATAAACATATTTTTCATTTTACTTTGTGCAGCGTGTGTCTTTCCGATATTGCTGACGCTTAGTATATCGTTTACCGATGAAAGTGCGCTTTACGAATACGGCTACAGACTTATCCCAAGCAAGCTCAGCCTTGACGCTTATAAATATGTGTTTGGCTCGACCGGAGTTATTATGAGAGCGTACGGAGTAACAATATTTGTAACCGTTACGGGAACAATCCTCGGTGTACTTATTACGGCGATGTACTCGTATGTCATATCAAGACTCGACTTTAAGTACAGAAACGCGTTTTCGTTTTTCTCGTATTTTACAATGCTTTTCGGCGGAGGAATCGCGGCGACCTATTTAATAAAGGCAAATGTGCTGCATATGTCCAATACTCTTGCCGTGCTGATTATACCCGGGGCGATAAGCGCGTGGAACGTTATGGTTTTAAAATCGTTTTTGAAACATCCGTCCCCACGTCTATTATAGAATCGGGCAAGCTTGACGGAGCGGGCGAGCTTTTGGTATTCTTTAGGCTTGTCATTCCGATAGCCATTCCGGGAATTATGACAATTGCATTGTTTATAGCTCTGGGCAAATGGAACGATTGGGCGGCGCCTATGCTTTACATAACTGACCGAAAGAAGTATACGCTTGCGTTTTTGATGCAGAATATGCTGACAAATATACAAGAGGTTCAAGAGGCGGCAAGGCAAACGGGAGCATCGCTCGATATGGAAGAAATGCCGCAGGAGGGCGCGCGAATGGCGCTTTGTCTTGTGGCGGCAGGGCCTGTGCTTGTTGCATATCCCTTCTTCCAGAAGTATTTTATACAAGGTATGACAATCGGCGCGGTAAAGGGTTGATTTAAAAGAGGTAGTTAAAAAGTTTAGATAAAATGAGTTAAATGAAAAAGAGAGATTCACCTGCTGGGAAAATATTATTCCCTGTGGACGGATTTCCTTTTGAAACATGGAATAAAGAAGGAGTAAATATAATGAAAAAATTAATATCCGCACTTTTAAGTATTTGTATGACAATCTCTGTATTTGCAATAGGTATTACGGTCTCGGCAGACGAAGCAGAGGCTTCAAACAAGGCAACATATGTATATTACAGCGGTCAAAAGCTTGATTCTGCCACGCCTTATCTTCTTATGGGAAAGGCGGCAGATGCCACAAGCACCACCCCCATCACGGTTAAGGCTTCTGCGGCAGATAACGATTCTGACGGAACGTGGTCCGTTCTTGCGCAGTTTGACGCGCAGACAGGAACACTTACATTTAAATCGGGAAGAGATATCACAGCCAACCCGTGGGATGTGGGTATGTCTCTTAAGCAAATAGATACGAATGGCGATGGTGACACATCAAACGAAAAATATTACGGAATATATGCAAACGGAAACCTCACAGTTGACCTCGGAAGTTATGTGAATTTGTTGTACTTAGAACGTCAGCAGCCGAAGGACTTTGGACAGGAGGGTATACACGTTGAGGGAAATTTAACAGTTAACGGTACGCAAAAAGGTATGCTTAGAGTGACGGCGAACCCTGCGGGAAAACAGAACGGAAGCCTTCAGTCCTATGGCGTATATGCAAGCGGCAATGTTATTTTAAACGGCGGTATAATTGATGTTTATGAAACAACGTGGCACTTAGACAGTAATCCGTTTTATCTTCATCAAAATTATACAACGCTTATAAAGGCAAATGACGTTAAGCTGAACGGCGGTTCGCTCTATATTCGTGCAAGAAACAATTCTGCAAGTCTTGCAACCAATAAAAAGCTTCACGATATAGGAGCAGAAAATACGGATGCAATAAATGTTCCTGATTCTTATAATCAGCAATGGGCATCTCAATTTGAGTATGCGCCTGACAGAACAGACGGCGGCACAGACCAAGACAGAATTAAAGGAAATGACGGAAACACAACATTCAACACATCAAAGACCGACGGAGATGTGTATGTAAAATATGCGCCTATAGATAAAGGCTTTAGAATCAAAGTTATGGGGCAGGAGCTTGGCGGAGATAAGAAGTATCTGCATATCGGAGATAATAATACAGTAACCGTAAGCGATGTTTCGGAGGATGCTTCAGCCGAGTATGATATAACAAGAGATTCTGAAGGAACGATTACAAAAGAACTTAAGTTTTTAAAAGATACTTCGCTTAGCTACAAAGCAAAAGGTATTGCCAACATTATAGAATCCGATTCCGACTTAACAGTAAATATAAATAATAAAAAGGTTGCGTTATACTCGGCAGCAGAGTATGAATGGCCCTATACAAGGGCAACCTGTGTATATGTCAGCGGTGATTTAACAATCACGGGCGGAGGAAGCTTAGTAGGGCGTATAGAAGGCGATGCTGTGGAAGACAAAGATAATGCAAGCGACAGATTTGCTTCCGCCGTTATTTACAGCGGAGGAGAACTGAAATTCGGCGATGTTGATGCTACGCTGTTTATAGCAAGAGAGCGTGATGGTGCAACAAGTGCAAAGTATCCGCAGTCAAACGTAATATACGCGAATAAACTTACAGTCGGCACGGACGCAAGCCTTAAACTCAGAAAGAGACTTGCTCCGACAGACAATGAGGCGGCGGGCTACCTTATCGGAGGGGTTATCGAGGCAAAAGTTTCTATTCCGAATGCGGCGGATTCATTTACGGGTAACATAGAGATTGATAATACAAATGCATATGATTGGAAGGGAAACCTCAAAGCAAGTGATAAGCTTTATGACTATACCTATGATAATATGAAGACCTCGACCTATATGGAGGTTTCAACCGCGGACAAAACGGTTGCGGTTACCTCGATAGGATTAAATAATGATAATGTTGTTGACCCGACTGCAAATACTGTTAAGATTACTCTTGCAAAAGCTGACGAATCAGCAGCAGACCCCGATGTATTTGTAATAGCGGCAGCAAGTGACGCAAACGGAGTTCTTACATCTGTTGCATCATTCAGCGGAAAGGCGAACGGCGATAAAAAAGAAATGATAATCGGCGGCGGAAGCAGCGTTAAAGTTTATGTATGGAGCACGTCAGACGGTCTTAAACCTCTTAAAAAAGTAAGAACGTATTACGCGGCAAAAACAACAGACACAACAGTAACGGATTAACATTAATCAAGGCTAAGCGGCGGTCGCCGCTTAGCCTTGACAAACTCTTTTGTTATAAATCGGAAAGAGAGGGCATTATGAAAAAAATAATATCTGCTATTTTAAGTATGTGTATGGCTGCCGCGGCAGTATTGGCAATCCCCGTCAGGGTCAGTGCCGCAGCCGCAGCAAGCGAGATGTATTACAGCGGAGAAAAGCTTGATTCAAGCACGCCTTATCTTCTTATAGGAAAGGCAGAGGGCGCACAAAGCACCACCGTAAAGGCTTCCGCATCAGATAACGGTTCGGGCGGAACGTGGTCTGTCCTTGCACAGTTTGACGCGCAGGCGGGAAGGCTTACGTTTAAATCGGGAAGAGACATCACAACCAACCCGTGGGATGTGGGTATGCCTCTTAAGCAAATCGATACGAATGGCGACGGTGATATATCAAACGAAAAATATTACGGTATCTACGCTGACGGCAGTCTAACCATTGACCTTGAAGGTTATGTAAATCTGTTGTATCTTGACCGTCAGTCTCCTAAGGATGCCGCCCAGGAGGGCATACACGTAGAGGGCGATTTGACAATTAACGGCACTCAAAAGGGTATGCTGAGGGTGACGGCAAATCCCTCGGGAAAGAAGGACGGAGGATTACAGTCGTACGGAATATATTCGGGCGGAACGGTTACGCTGAACGGCGGAACTCTTGACGCGTATGAGACGACATATAATTTAGGATATTTCTATCTTGAACACAACTACACAACGTTTATAAAAGCAGAGAATGTTAACTTAAACGGCGGCTCGCTTTTATTGCGCGGAAGAAATAATTCGTCAAGCAAGCCCGATAACAAAAAGCTTTATGATATAGGAAGCGGAAGATTATCCGTGCCGGACTATTATGAACAAAAATGGGCAAAGGAATTTGAATATGCGCCCGAGACAAGCGCGAAGGATCAGGACAGACTTAAAGGAAACGACGGCAATACGGATTTTCATTCTCAAGGGCAATCAGATGACAGATATGTCAGATTTGAGCGTATGTCGGGCTATGAGATAACAGTTTTAAACAATGCAAACACACCCGTTACCCTCAGTGGAGAAATGAGATATCTTGCCAAAAGCGGTGACGGCTATATCGCGTCTTCAAGTGCAAATGACGCATATGCCGAGTATATCGCAAGTGAAAAAACGCTTAATATTTTAAAAGATACAGAGCTTACCGTCGTGGCAAACAATATGAGAGTAGACGGCGCAAGCCCGTGTATAAATTCGGAAAGCGACCTGATTATCAATATTCCCGAGGACGTAACGCTTAGCTTAAGCGGTCAGAATAACGGCAGAAACAAGAATATCCGCGCAAAGGGCGATATCACCATCCGCGGAGTCAAAAAGCTCCACGGCGCGACGTATACGATTCTTCCCGACCGCATTGAGACCGCGACGTATCTCTGCATGGCAGCGGGATGCGGCGGCG
>USLC01000028.1 GCA_900555375.1 uncultured Eubacteriales bacterium | reverse complement strand
TATAATCTCCTGTTGGTAAATCCGTTCTTCCTATATTTTCATAAAAGATAAAGTCTCCGACAAACATAACTTTTTCTTTAGGAAAATAGTAAGTAACAGAAGTAGCAGAATGACCTTTTGTATATATTACTTCAAAAGAAAAGTCTTCTATTTGATGGTTACCTTCAAATAAATTATTATAATCATATACTTTTATACCATACATACTTGAAAGTGGTTTAACACATCCTGTATGGTCTTCATGATGATGTGTAAGTAAAATAGCAATTGGGGTTGTATTTAACTTTTTAATTCTTGAAACAATAAAATTTTCATCAGCCCCTGGATCTATTATTAATGATTTATTATTTTTAGTTAATATATAACAATTAGTTTCTAAATAACCTACTTTTAAGATATCTATATTCATTTTAAACCTTCCTTATAAGCATCAATTAACCAAGTAGGATCCTTACATCCCATAAATGGTATAACAGCATTATCATATTTATATAATTTACTTATTTCTTCTTTACTTATATGTTCTGCATTTGGTATTAAATCTATTATTAAATTAGATGTAACACCTGGGTAATCTTCAAAACTTTCTCTAGCAGGTTCTATGTCTGTTACAAATACTTTATCAGCTTTTTTTAAAACATCTGCGAAATCTTTATAAAATGCTTTTGTTCTTGAAATAGTATAAGGTATTAAAACCGCTACTACTTGTTTAGTAGGGTATTTTTGTCTTGCTGTTTCAATTACTGTTTTAACTTCATTTGGGTGATGTGCATAATCATCTACTATTATATTATTACCTATTTTTGTTTCACTAAATCTTCTTTTAGCACCTTTAAAATTATTAATATTTTCAATTATTAAATCAACATCAATATTTTCTAAATAGCACATATAAATACATGCTAAAGCATCTAAAAGCATATGCTTTCCGTATAAATTAAGTTTAAAATGTCCGTAGAATTTTTTATCTATATAAACATCAAAACTACTTCCTTCTGGAGTGAAAACAGCATTTTTACAAACAACATCATTATCTTTATTAAAACCATAATAAACTATTTTATCGCTTTTTAACTTTCTAATTTCAACATCATCACCACAAGCAACTACTTTATCACTAACATTAGAAATAAATTCTCCAAAAACTTCACGATATTCATCAGGCGATTTATAACAATCAACATGGTCATAATCTATATTAGTTATAATAGCATATTTAGGATAATAATTTAAAAAATGTCTTTCAAATTCACAAGATTCTACAACAAAATTAGAAGATGTTTTATCGGTACCGCTGCCGATGAGCGACATCAAAAGAGACCTGATAGTGATAAGAAAGACAGAAGATACCCCAAAAACCTTTCCGCGGCGAGCAGATAAAATAAAAAAGCTCGGGCAAAACGCCTGAGCTTTTTATCAAATGCTGAATTTTTATTTAACGGCTCTCAATTCGTCCTTCCGATGAAGCATTTCGTCAAGCCTTTCTATATAATCTTTGGGCTCTTTTACGTTAAAGATTCGTTCTATTCGGTCGCAGCTTCGGTCAACGGTTTTTGTGACTCCGCCGCAGCCGAGGGATATAATTGTTTGAATCTCTTCCATTATGTAAATATTATAAAGACTTTCATATCCCGGTTTTGTATAACCGACGTTTTCAAGATTGCCAAGCTGGTTTTTCTGACGGTACATATAATAAGGCTGTTTGCCGCACCCGTGCAGAAAGTCATATGCATAGTCAACCATTTGGCTGACGGTATCTCCGCTTGTCAGTTGATAGTCTTTAAGATATTCGTGAAGCCTTGAAGAGCGTTTTATGCTCATAACGTGCACGGTTGTGTCCTCGGGCGACAGCTCTTCAACCTTTTCAAGGGTGTATTTAAACATATCAAGACTTTCGCCCGGCAGCCCGGCAATGACGTCCATATTGATATTGTCAAAGCCGCAGTCGCGCGCAAGGTGAAAAGCCTCGGTTATTTGCTCGGGTGTGTGAGCTCTGCCTATCAGATGAAGCGTTTTAAGGTTCATACTTTGAGGGTTTATGCTTATGCGGTCAACGCCGTGCCGCTTAAGAACCGTCAGCTTTTCGCGGTCAACCGTATCGGGTCTGCCTGCTTCAACGGTAAACTCTTTGCAATGGGACAGGTCAAAGCTGTCTTTAAGACCGGAAAGCAGATTATCAAGCAGGTCGGCAGAAAGAGTGGTAGGCGTTCCGCCGCCGATATAGACGGTCTCGATTTTACTTCCGTTTTCGGCAACAATGTCCGCAACATAAGATATTTCACGCTTTAATGCTTCAACATATTTGTCGGTCAGCCGTGCCGCCTGTTTTGTTCCGCACGTAACAAATGAACAATAAAGACATCTTGTCGGGCAGAACGGAATACCTATATATAAGCTTACGCCATCATTTAACATATTTTCTCTAACGGGAAGCTCGGTCTCAGCCACTTCAACGGCAAGACGGGCTTTTTTTGGTGATGCGCCGTATTCTTTTACAAAATAATCTGCGGCGCGCTCGGCGGACATTCCTTCAAGAAGAAGTTTTGTTGCAATTTTTGAGGGGCGAATCCCGGTAAGAACTCCCCAGGGTGATTTAGCTGAATCTGTCATTTTATATAAGGATTCCCCTTTCGCTCGTCCCCGATGGTTGTAGAGGGACCGTGTCCCGGGTAAACTAATGTGTCATCGGGCAAAGTCATAAGTCTTTCATTGATTGAAGTAATTTCTTTTACCATATCGCCCGACGGGTGATCCCAGCGGCCCACGCTGAGCCGAAACAGCGTGTCACCGCTGAGCAGGGTCTTTTCGTTAAGAAGACAAATACTGTCTTCTGTATGCCCGGGGGTGTGAATTACGGAGATTTTGTTGCCGTAAAAATCTATTGTGTCTCCGTCATACAATATTTTATCGGGATTTGTCGGCGGAATTTCAATGTTCATATATTGAGCAAGGTTGTATACGGGGTCGCGCATAAAATCCGCGGTTTTTTCAAAAACGGATAAATCTGCACCGGTCTTATCTTTTAGTTCTTTTAATGCAAGAATGTGGTCAAAATGACCGTGGGTTAATATTATATCCGTTATTTTAAGGCCTTTGTCTGCAGCAAATGAAATTATCTTATCTGCGGATGCGGGGGCATCGACTACTATTGCATTCTTTGTTTTGTCATCTGCCCAAATATAGCAGTTGGTGGAAAGCTGCCCGAGAACAAGTGTATAAAGCGTCATAATTTGTCGTCTCCTTATTGTCTGCGCCGTACTATTGAAAGCACGTCCGTTATCTTTTTAAGTCTTTTTATTACTTTGTCAAGCTGTTCCGTATCGGCTATTCCTACGGTTACCTCTATTATTGCAAGATTGTTTTTGCCCGTCCTTGCGTTTACGTTGGTGGCAATCAGCTTAAACTCGGAAAGCGCCGCCATAATATCAAGCAAGAGGTTTGCCCTGTTGCCCGCGGTAACGGTAAGGGTAGACAAAAAGCTTGCGTCTGTATCGTCTGCCCAATGAACGGGGATAAAACGCGTACTCTCTTCTTCATTATGCAGGGCGTGAATCATATTTATGCAGTCGGCGCGGTGTATGGCAACACCTCTGCCGCGCGTAACATAGCCGACGATGTTGTCGCCCGGAACGGGGTTGCAGCAGTGAGAAAAACGAATAAGGCAGTTGTCTATGCCCTCAACCACAACACCGCTGTTGTTGGGTTTGTCGGCGGTTCTTGCAACAATCGGGATAAGCTCTGCGGGGGTAAGCGTTTCGTCCTTGGCGATTTTCTTTTTGCACTCTGTTTTAAATCTTGTTACAAACCTTGAGGCATTTGTGCTTCCGTAACCGATAGCCGACATTAAATCATCGTAATTGTTAAAGCCGTATTTGCGTGCAAGGTTTTGAATCATATCCTTGTCATCGGCAAACGACACGGGAATAGAGCTTTTCTTCAGCTCGTGCTCTAAGATTTCGTGACCTTTTACGATATTTTCTTCGCGGTTGACGCGCTTAAACCATTGATTTATCTTATTCTTTGCCTGAGAGGTTTTACATATTTTTATCCAGTCAAGGTTCGGACCCGAAGAGGTCTTTGAGGTAATAATATCAACAATATCGCCGTTTTTTAAGGTATAGTCAAGGGTGACAATCTTTCCGTTGACTTTTGCGCCCGTCATACGATTTCCGACCGCGCTGTGAATCGCGTAGGCAAAGTCGATGGGTGTTGCGTTAATAGGCAAACTTATAACATCGCCCTTAGGGGTAAATACAAATACTTCATCGCTGAACATGTCTATTTTAAGAGCCTGCATAAAGTCTTCGCCGTTGGTTTCTTTTTGTATTTCAAGCAGCTGCTTTATCCATTCAAGCTTCTCGTCCATATCGGTCGAGCCGCTGATACCCTCTTTGTACTTCCAATGGGCTGCGATACCGTTTTCGGCAGTATGATGCATCTCCCACGTCCTTATCTGAATTTCAAAAGGAGTTCCGCCGGGACCCATAAGGGTCGAATGAAGCGACTGGTACATGTTGGGCTTGGGCATTGCTATATAGTCTTTAAAACGCCCCGGAATGGGTTTAAAAAGCTCGTGGACAGTGCCCAGAACCGCGTAACATTCCGCAACGGTGTCTACAATTACCCTGACGGCAAAGAGGTCGTACAGCTCGTCAATCGACTTGTTCTGCATATACATTTTTCTGTAGATGCTGTAAAAATGCTTGGCTCTGCCCTCAATATGCGGCTCAATATCCAAGGTCTCGGAAAGGCGCTTTTTAAGAATATCTATGATTTTTTTAATAAACTCTTCGCGCTCGCTTCGTTTCTGAGCAATTTTATCAACTATTTCATAATATGCAACGGGGTCGATATACCGAAGAGCGGTATCCTCAAGCTCCCATTTTATCTTTGACATACCAAGGCGGTGAGCAAGCGGAGCGTATACTTCAAGAGTCTCTCTCGCTATGCTTCTTTGCTTTTCCTCGGGCATATATTTAAGAGTTTGCATATTATGAAGCCTGTCGGCAAGCTTTATAACAATAACGCGGATATCCTTTGCCATAGCAAAGAACATCTTGCGCAGGTTTTCAATCTGCTGTTCTTCTTTAGAATTGGTAGGGATTTTGCCCAGCTTGGTAACGCCGTCAACAAGCATAGCGATTGTCTCGCCGAACTCTTTGGCTATATCATCGTACGTTGCGTCCGTGTCCTCTACAACATCGTGAAGAAGTGCGGCGCAAATCGATTGCGGGTCAAGCTCTAAATCGGCAATTATATGGGCAACGTGAATCGGGTGCGTAAAGTAAGGCTCGCCCGATTTGCGAAACTGGTCTTTGTGCTTTTCGGCAGCGTAATTATACGCTTTTTCAACAATCTGCAGGTCATCTGCCTTGTGATACCTGCGGATTCTGGCAAGCAGGGTGTCGAGATTGTATTCCTGTTTTGTTTCCATATTGCAAACCCCCTTAAAAATTGTCAATTAAAGCCGGCATTATGCCGGCTTTAAACAGTTTTTTAATTAACCTGATGTTAGCTATCCGAACCAACCTTTAACTAATATCAGGTTAGCATAAAAGCCGAATTAAAATGTCTTAATCTATTTTTCGACCTTCTTGATATCTTTAAGTATCAGCTGAACATTCTGAAAGCCCTTGTAATCGTTGATGTCAAGTGCAAATGCAACATCGATAAAATCGCCTTCTTCAAGATGGTGATAATATTCACCCATACCAAAGCCAACCGCATCAAGATACTTTCCGTCTTTAAGAAGGGTCATTCTTAAATGCTTACCCTCGCTCATAACGCTTATTTTGTGAATCTTAATGTTTCGCACCGCAAAGGCAGGCGTGGGATTATCAACGCCAAACGGCTGAAGTCTGTTAATATCGTGAACCGTGTCAATAGTTATGTAAGGAACCTTAATGGCGGCGTCAAGCATAACCGTCGGCACAAGCATAGATTCAGCCATTTTGTCTTTTGAATATTCGTTAATCTTTTTTCTGAATGCCTCAATGTTAGAGGCTTTAATGGTAAGTCCTGCGGCAAGCTCGTGACCGCCGAACTTCTCAAGCAGGTCAGAGCAGCTTTCCAATGCGCCGAACAGATTAAAGCCCGAAACACTTCTGCCCGAGCCTTTAGCCTCGTCGCCGTCTATGGCGAACAGAATTGACGGCTTGTAAAACTTTTCGGTTATTTTGGAAGAAACTATACCTACTATTCCGTGGTGCCAGTTCTCGTGAGGGATAACAATAATTTTGTCATCTTTAACCTCGGGGTGTTCTTCTATATATTCAAGAGCCTCTTTAAACATCTTCTGCTCGGTCTGCTGACGCAGAGAGTTTTCCTCACAAAGGGATTTTGCAAGATTTAAGGCGGTCTCTTCGTCGTCCGTCAGAAAGAGTTCAACGCTTCTTGAGGCACAGCCGAGTCTGCCGCTTGCATTAATCCTCGGTGCGATAATATATCCGATGGTTGATGTGGTGATTGCCTTGCCGTTTGTCGAAACATCGATAAGCGCCTTAAGTCCAACATTTTTTGTGCGTTTAAAGCGTTTAAGACCCTCGGTGACGATAACTCGGTTTTCGTCCGTAAGTGGGGATATATCCGCAACCGTTCCGAGGCACATAAGGTCTGCATAATCCTCCATCAAATCAAAGAGAGAGCTGTTTGTGTCAAGAGCCTGAATAAGCTTAAACACAACGCCCACACCGGCAAGACTTTTAAAAGGATATTTACAGTCTTTGCGCTTGGGGTCTATCGAGGCACAGACGTCGGGGATTCTCTCTTTACATTCGTGATGGTCGGTAACGATGACATCAAGCCCGATTTCGGCTGCGTATTCGCACTCTTCAACGGCGGTAATACCCGTATCAACTGTGATTATAAGCGAGCTTCCGCGGCTTTTTATTTTGTCAAGAGCGTCACGGTTTACCCCGTAACCCTCCTGCATTCTGTCGGGGACGTAATAGTCAACGTCGATGCCGATGCCGCTTAAATACTTATAAAGTATAGCGATGGCGGTAATTCCGTCAACATCATAGTCTCCGTATATAGTAATCCTTTCGCCTGCTTCCCGCGCGTCGTTAATGCGCTCTACCGCTTTATCCATATCGCGCATAAGAAACGGGTCGTACATTATCCCGATGTCTTTAGAGAGAAAGTTTTTGATTTGTCCATCTTCTCTGACGCCGCGGTTGTAAAGAACTATGGAAGTCAGCGGAGAAATCCCGAAGGTTTTTGAAATTTCAAGAACGCGTGACTTGTCAAATTCTTTCAGAAGCCATTTTTTATTTAACATAACGTAAAATCTCCCGGTTTATTAGTTTCCTCAAATTTGTATTTTGCCGTTCTGCAGGCAAAATACTTATTATACCATAAATATTATTGTATCATTTTTTTAGAAAAATTACAATAGTTTTTTCATTAATATATCTAAATTTTAAAAAATTGATTGAATATAAACAAAAAAATTGTCGGTTTTTTGTTAGTAATAAAGAGTTATACGCCGATTTTCGGACAAAGGGCGGTAACGGGGCAGCTGTCACACTTAGGGGCGCGCGCAGAGCAAAACTCTCTGCCGTGATATACAAGGCAATGGCAAAACTGTGACCAATCCTCGGGTGGGAGGAGCTTTTGCAGGTCAAGCTCTATTTTATACGGGTCGCTCTCGGCGGTAAAGCCCATTCGGTTAGAGAGGCGTGTTGCGTGGGTGTCTACCACCACTCCCGGAATCCCAAAATAGTCGCTGAGGACAAGATTGGCAGTCTTTCTGCCGACGCCGGGCAGTTTTAAAAGCTCGTCCATAGTATGCGGAACTTCTCCGCCGTACTCGCTGAGCAGCA
>USLC01000027.1 GCA_900555375.1 uncultured Eubacteriales bacterium | reverse complement strand
GCGCTTGAAGTTTTCTGCATTGGGGCCCACATACTGAATCCGAATGCTCTGATTCTCACCAACGATGTAAGCCGCAGTGTCATTCTCGGCGCTGTTCTCCGCGAAGAGCGCTATCGTAGCAGCATTGTTCGCCCCGATGGCGTTATTGATGACATAGCCGCCCTCGGCATTCTCAATGGTCAAGGTATCCATCTTGTTGTCATCAATGGGGATCGTTACGTTCGGCTTCTCGGCAAAAACGCCGATGAATATAACATCTCGCTTTCGGTTCACGCCCCTTACTATATAAGTCTGTCATCAACAGACGAGCAAAAGCGCAAAAACAGCGTAGAGTATATCCTTCAAACTCTTCGCGCCGCAAGCTTTATGAATGCCGACAGAATCGTTGTTCACTCGGGCTCGTGCGGAAGCATAACCCGCCGCGAGGCTTTGGCTCTTGCCTCGGACACGCTTAAAGCCGCCCTTAAAGCCGCGGACGATAACGGCTTTGGTGACATTCACATCTGTCCCGAGGCAATGGGAAAAGTCAAACAGCTCGGCAATGTCGACGAGGTCATAAAGTTGTGCAGCCTTGACGAGAGACTTATACCAACTATGGACTTTGGACATATTAACGCTATGACGCTTGGCGGTCTTAAGGAAAAAGCTGATTTTGAGGCGGTTTTTGACGCGATAGAAAACAAGCTTGGCAAAGAGCGCGCGCAAAGCTTTCACATTCACTACAGCAGAATAGAATATACCAACGCCGGCGAAAAGAAGCACCGCACCTATTCCGAAACCGAGTTTGAACCCGAGTTTGAACCTATCGCACAGATTATGGCAGAGCGCGGCGCCGCTCCGCGTATAATCTGTGAGTCGGCAGGCACGCAGACAAAAGACGCGGAAGAGCTTAAAAGATTATACTTAAGCTATATTAAAAAGAAAGTGTGATTTTTATGTGGAAAAGACTTAAAGATATATTTAATGAAGTTGACGCGGTGATGATTACCTCCGCGCCGAACCTTCGCTATTTCAGCGGCTTTTGCGGCGGCGAAGGGGTATGCCTTATAGGCGACGGCTTCAGATACCTCTTTGTTGACTCGCGGTATACGGTCGCGGCAAAAGCCGAGGCGCGTGACTTTGAGGTTATAGAGTATAAAGGGGGCAAGCTATGCAATGAAATCAACTCAAAGCTCTCTGCACATTTAATCGAAAACCTCGGCTTTGAAGACCGCGAAATGACCGCAGCGGAATTTGAGACATACCGCGAAAAGCTGAACCAAAAGACTATGACAGGCCTCGGCAACAGGCTTACTGCGCTGCGAATGATTAAAACAGACGAAGAAATAAGGCTTATGAAAGCCGCAGAGGACATAGGCGATATGGCATTTGCCGAGGTTCTTCCTATGATTAAAGCAGGCGTTTCTGAATGCGAAATCGCCGCCGAGCTTGAGTACAGAATGCGTCGCCGCGGCGCTGACAAGACCTCTTTTGACACAATCGTGGTATCGGGCGTTAAATCAAGTATGCCCCACGGAATGCCGAGCAGCAAGAAGCTTGAGCGCGGCGATTTTGTAACAATGGACTTTGGCTGTGTATATAACGGATATTGCTCTGATATGACAAGAACCGTTGTCATAGAGATGGCAAGCGATAAGCAAATTAAAATATATAACACCGTACTTAAAGCCCAACTTGAGGGGCTTTGCGCCATAAGGGCGGGTATAAAGGGCAAGGACGCCGACAGCGCTGCCCGAAAAATTATATCCGACGCAGGGTACGGAGACTGCTTCGGGCACTCGCTGGGACACGGCGTGGGGCTTGAAATACACGAGCTCCCCAACCTCTCGCCATCTTCCGATATTACCCTATGCGAAAATATGATTGTTACCTGCGAGCCGGGAATATATGTTGACGGCTTCGGCGGCGTAAGGATTGAGGATATGGTTGCCGTAACAAAAGACGGCTGTTTAAACCTTGCCTCATCGCCGAAGGAACTGATTATCTGCGGATAGAATTAACAATTTTGTTTCGCATTGCATATGATTTAACAGAAATAAATTTTATTGGAGCTTAGTGATATTATGAGTTTAAAAAATAATTATTCGCATACATTGCGCGCGTGCTATATTGCTTACATAACACAGGCGATATCGGTTAATTTTGCACCGCTGTTATTTGTAACCTTCCGCAACACATATTCAATAACTCTGACACAGCTGAGCGTGTTGATAGCGTTTACCTTTATACTTCAGATGATTGTTGACTTTACCTCAACCAACTTTGTCGATAAAATCGGGTATCGGGTATGCGCCGTTGCCGCGCATATTCTGGCGGCGGCAGGCTTTATTATGCTTGGCTGTCTGCCCGATATGTTCTCTGACCCGTTTTACGGAATCCTGACCGCGTGCTTTTTCTATTCTCTCGGCAGCGGTCTGATTGAGGTTCTTGTAAGCCCGATTGTAGAATCGTGCCCGACCGAGCATAAGGCGTCGGCTATGGGGCTTTTGCACTCGTTCTACTGCTGGGGAACGGCTTTGGTGATACTTGTATCGACCGTGTTTTTTAACATATTCGGCATATCAAGCTGGCGCATTTTATCTATGCTTTGGGCTATACTGCCGCTTGTCAACGCCGTATTTTTCACGCAAGTCCCCATAAGCCACTCGGAAGATGCGGCAGGCGACGGTCTTGCCGCGCTTTTTAAGCATAAAATCATATGGGTTTTTATAATTATGATGATGACGGCCGGTGCGGCAGAGGTAGCTATGAGCCAATGGGCATCGGCGTTTGCCGAAAGCGGACTTAAGGTTTCCAAAACCGTCGGCGACCTTATGGGTCCTTTTATGTTCGCAATATTAATGGGTACGGGCAGGGTAATATATTCACGCCTTGTCAAAAGATTTGACCTGATTAAGTATATGGCGGTATGCGCGGTATTCTGCATAATTTCATATCTGCTTGCGTCATTGTCGCAAAGCCCCGTCATCGCCCTTATCGGCTGTGCGGCAACGGGCTTCTGCGTGGGCGTTTTCTGGCCCGGAAGCTTCAGCTATGCCGCGTCAAAAATTCCGAGCGGCGGAACGGCTATGTTCGGGATTCTGGCTTTCGCGGGGGATGTCGGCTGTACTGTCGGTCCCGGTCTGGTCGGAACGGTATCGGGTTACTTCGGCGACAACTTAAAGCTTGGGCTTCTGTCCGCCGTCATTTATCCGATTATACTTTTAATTGTTGTCACCTTAATCGTGATAAAAAAAGGAAAAAAGGATAATAATTAAATATTTGACTTATTTTTGGTCCTTAAAAAAGGAAATTTAAACTTTGCGTCGAATATAAAAAGGATAGATAAAAATGATTCGGCGTCTTTTGGGCGCGAATCAATATACAACTGATTGATTGGAGATAAAAAAATGCCTGAAGGAATTTTTGACGAAAGCAAGCTTAAGATTATCCCTGTTGAGCTTAACAGCGAGATGAAAAAGTCTTACATAGACTATGCTATGTCCGTCATTGTCGGCAGAGCTCTGCCCGATGTTCGCGACGGTCTTAAGCCTGTTCACAGAAGAATCCTCTACGCAATGTATGAGGACGGCTTCACCCCCGATAAGGAATATCGTAAATGTGCCACCACCGTAGGTAATGTTCTGGGTAGATATCATCCGCACGGCGATGCGTCGGTATATGACGCTCTCGTTCGTATGGCACAGGACTTTTCAATGAGATACCCGACCGTTGACGGTCACGGTAACTTCGGTTCGGTTGACGGAGACCCGCCTGCCGCTTACAGATATACAGAGGCGCGTATGTCTAAGCTTTCGCTTAATATGCTGACCGATATAGAAAAAGACACCGTTGACTTTATGCCAAACTTTGATGAAACAAGAAAAGAACCCGTTGTTCTTCCTTCGCGTATTCCTCACCTTTTGGTTAACGGCTCGAACGGTATCGCGGTCGGTATGGCGACCAATATTCCTCCGCATAACCTCGGCGAGGTTATTAACGGAATAATCGCGCTTATCGATAATCCCGATATCACAATTGACGAACTTATGGAGCATATCCCCGGCCCCGACTTTCCGACGGGCGGTCTTATTATGGGTATGTCGGGCATCCGCGCCGCATATCACACAGGCCGCGGAAAGCTCAGAATCCGCGCAAGAGCCGAGATTCAGGACTGGAAGGAAAACAGACAGCGCATTGTCGTAACCGAGATTCCTTATATGGTAAACAAGTCGCGGCTTATCGAAAAGATTGCAGAGCTTGTTCATGATAAAAGAGTTGACGGAATATCCGACCTGCGCGACGAATCCGACCGCGACGGTATGCGGATAGTTATTGAACTTAAGGCAAGCGCAAATGCGCAGATTGTATTAAATCAGCTTTATAAGTATACACAGCTTGAAGATACTTTCAGCATAATTATGCTCGCCCTTGTAAATCAGACCGACCCTAAGGTTCTTAACCTTAAAGAAGTGCTTGAGCATTACGTTCACTTCCAGGAGGATGTTATCGTCCGCAGAACCAAGTTTGACAAGGCAAAGGCAGAGGCAAGGGTTCATATCCTTGAGGGCTTAAAGATTGCGCTTGATAACATTGATGAGGTTATCAATGTTATCAGAAACAGCTATAACGATGCAAAAGAAAAGCTGATGTCACGCTTCGGGCTGACCGACATTCAGGCTCAGGCAATACTTGATATGCGTCTTGCGCGTCTTGCGGGAATGGAACGTGAAAAGATTGACAAAGAGTATAACGAGCTTATAGAGCTTATCAAGCACCTGACAGAGATTCTGGCAGACGAGAATATGGTTCTGGATATAATTAAAAAAGAGCTTTTGGGCATACTTGAGAAGTTCAACGATTCAAGACGGACAGGCATAGAACCCGTTCCCGATGACATAGATATAGAAGACCTTATCGCCGAAGAGGATAACGTAATCACCATAACCCACCACGGCTATGTAAAGCGTCTGCCCGTTGACACATATAAAAGCCAAAAGCGCGGCGGCAGAGGAATCCTCGGTCTTCAGACCAAGGAAGAGGACTTTGTCAAAACTATGTTTGTTTCGTCAACGCACGCGCATATTATGTTCTTTACCAACAAAGGTAAAATGTATCGCATAAAGGCGTATGAAATCCCCGAAGCGGGACGGCACGCAAAGGGAACGCCGATAGTGAACATTATCGCGCTTGACCCCGAGGAATCGATTACAACGGTTATACCCGTCCGCGAGTACGAGGATAATATGAGCCTTATTATGTGCACCAAAGCGGGCGTAATCAAAAAGACCGATTTAAAGGAATACGAGAACGCCCCCAAGGCAGGTAAAATTGCTATCAGACTTGATGACGGAGACGAGCTTATCGGCGTAATTATGACCTCGGGCGACAGTGATATCTTTGTCGGCTCGGCTGAGGGCAAGGTCATCAGATTCAACGAAGAAGACGTACGAAATATGGGACGTGTATCACGCGGAGTCCGTGCGATGAAGCTTTCCGACACAGACTATATCATCGGTATGTGCGCAGAAAAAGAGGGTGGAGCTTTGCTTACCGTCAGCGAAAAGGGCTACGGCAAAAAGACCGAACTTTCGGAATACAAGCGTCAGGGCAGAGGCGGCAAGGGTATGCTTACCTATCGCATAAGCGAGGAAACGGGAAATGTTTCGGGTATGGGAATAGTTACCCCCGATGATGATATTATTCTTATCACTTCAGAGGGTGTAATTATCAGAATCGATACCGAAGATATAAGCACCTACGGCAGAGTAACAAAGGGCGTTCGCCTTGTAAGGCTTGCCGACGGAGTAAAGGTTATCAGCGGTGCAAGCGTTCAAAAAGACGATGCCGAAGATGCCGATATTGAAGATAATGCAGAATCTGCCGACAGCGCGGTTTCTGCCTCCGACAATGATTCCGCCGAAACGGACGGAGTTAATTAACGGTTTATAAAATGCAAAATAACAAATTTGTCGTGCGGTTTTTTATGACCGCACGGCTTGCCTTTAACGACTTTAAATCCAAATACGCAGGTTCGGCTCTCGGTGCTGTCTGGGCGCTTGCAGAGCCGATTATAACCGTTTTGATAT
This sequence comes from uncultured Eubacteriales bacterium, assembly GCA_900555375.1. Taxonomy (GTDB): domain Bacteria; phylum Bacillota; class Clostridia; order Monoglobales; family Monoglobaceae; genus UMGS1820. The sequence goes on along the minus strand of USLC01000027.1, from coordinate 1,916 downwards.
ATCGGTTTGTATACTCGGTCGCCTTCGGCGGCAGCGATATAGACGGGATTCCGTACTATTTGTGGCTCTCTGCGGGAATAGCGCCGTGGTTTTTTATTTCCGATGGGCTTTATGGCACAGCGGCGGCCTTCCGCGATTATTCTTTTCTTGTTAAAAAGATGAGATTTGACAAAAGCGTGCTTCCGTCGGTCAGAGCAATGTCTGCAATGCTGTCTCATATTATCTTTTTGCTGCTTGTTATAATTTTGTGCATTGCAAACAAAACATTTTCGGCAGATCGGCTTATATATCTGATAATCGGTGCAGCGGCAGCGTATATTTTTATATACTCGGCGGGAAGGATTCTCGCTTTATTATGCGCCGCATACAAAGATGTTTTAAACGCCCTCGGCATTATTTTAAACATCGGTTTTTGGATAACTCCGATTTTCTGGAACCCGAAAAACGTAAGCGGCTTTGCGGCACTTGCGATTAAGTTTAACCCTGCGGCGGGCATCGTCGGGCTGTATCGGCACGCCTTGCTGAACACAGATATTCCGCCGTGCAGCGATATTTTGTATCTGACGGCGATTTGTATAATTCTGCTTTTATTTGGCAGAATATCAGAAAAAAGGTATCTTCCCGATATTGCCGACAAGCTGTAAACCGATAAATATTGCTTACATAATTTTTTATGTTATTGAATATCGTATAATATATGCATAGCGTGATATTAACTATTCAAACCCCTTACCCGGGTTAAGAAGGGACTGTATTGATATGCTGAAAAAAGCAGGACTGATTTTGGCAGCGGTTTTAATCTGTATGTCGCTTTTATGCGGATGTTCCGATAAAAACGCATCACAGGATAACTCTGCCGCAGAGGAATCTCAAAAGGTTTTGGTTACTATGGAGGACGGAGGTACCTTTACAATTCAAACCGAGCCCAAGTATGCACCCGAAACCTGCAAAAACTTTATTAAACTTGTAAACGACGGTTTTTATAACGGTTTAACCTTTCACCGCGTCATAAACAACTTTGTTGCCCAGGGCGGCGACCCCAAGGGTGACGGAACGGGCGGAAGCAGCGATAAAATTCACGGCGAATTTGCCAAAAACGGATTCGACCAAAACACGCTTTCCCACACACGCGGCGTTGTATCTATGGCAAGAAGCAGCGACCCCGATTCGGCTTCAAGTCAGTTTTTTATCTGCTATGCCGATGTGACCTCGCTTGACGGCGAGTACGCCGCATTCGGCAAGGTTATTGACGGAATGGACACGGTTGACGAATTTTTAAAAATTAACCGCGACAAAAGCGGCAAGCCTGAAACCCCGATTGTTATAAAAGAAATGAAGGTTATAGAATAACCGATGAAAAAAGTATACAGTTATAAGTGCGTACTTGTTTTTGAGTGTATACGGTGTTAAAATAAAGTCAAGCAAAAGAAAATTCACTCAGCGATTTTACAGCTGATGACGCTGTGATTTATTAAGCATAACCTAAGAAACATCCCGAAATTTTTCGGGATGTTTCTTACATAACTTCTTCATTTTTCACTATTACTTATTACATTCCAAAAAATCGGCACATAAAATTCAAGTTAAGAGTGAATAGTGAATATGTAATAAGTAAAATCGACAAGCACTAATCGTACTTGTCGATTCTTTGGCTGCCTGACTAGGATTTGAACCCAGACAAAGTGAGTCAGAGTCACTTGTGCTAACCATTACACTATCAGGCAAAATAATTGGTGCGAGCAGTGGGACTTGAACCCACACGCCATAAGCACACGCCCCTCAAACGTGCCTGTCTGCCGGTTCCAGCATGCTCGCATCTACATATCGGCTCTATCAGAGCCAACTCGTTAATTATACTACGTTTTAACCGGTTTGTCAATACCTTTTTTAAAAAAATTTAAAATTTTCTGTAGGTT
>USLC01000026.1 GCA_900555375.1 uncultured Eubacteriales bacterium | reverse complement strand
GGATATATAATAAATATATCGGATAAAGCCCGAAAAAATTATTTTTTATACCAAGTAAATTTCGTCAGAGAATTTCTGCATTGATTCTGCGGCAACGTGAGCCTGTATAAACTCGTCAAACATTCCGAAGACCGCCGTGCCGCTTCCGCTCATCATAGACAGGATTGCTCCGCTGTCGTACAATGCCTGTTTTATTTCGCTTATTACAGGATATTTTTTTGCCGTTACGCTTTCCAGTATATTGCCAGAGTTTCGGGCAATCGCGGCTGTGTCTCCGTTTATGATGCCGTCAGCAACGGCGCGGATGTTAAGATTTTTAGGGCGGTTGCTTAAATCCAGATTGTTATACACGTAAGCGGTCGAAATCGACTCTTTGGGCTTTACAATAACATATATAAGGTTTTTAAGATGAGGCAGAGGCGTAAGTATTTCGCCTATTCCCTCCGCGAGGGCGCAGCCGCCGTTTAAGCAGAACGGAACATCTGCGCCGAGATTTAAAGCAAGCGCCGCAAGCCTGTCGGCGGAAAGAGGACTGCCGGTAAGCTTGTTCAGCGCACGAAGCACTCCTGCCGCATCGGCGCTTCCGCCGGCAAGGCCAGCTCCGTGCGGAATTTTCTTAACGAGGTCTATTTCGGCCCCGAAATCCGAACCCGTTTCGGAAAAAAAGAGCTCTGCCGCACGATAAGCAATGTTTTTTGAATCCGAGGGCAGTGTTTTATCACTGCAGCTCAGATGAATCACGCCTGTTTTGTTAAGCGTGACGGTAAGGGTGTCGTGCAGAGAGATTTCGTTCAGAATAAGTTCTACATCGTGGTATCCGTCGGGTCGGCGTTTTAAAACGTCAATCGAAAGATTGATTTTTGCGTTGCACTTGGTGGTTACAGAATCCATATGGCATTCTCCGTTTCTGTAAAAGGCGATGATTGCTGCAAGCAACCACCGCCTTTTTATAACATTTAATTAAATATCGTTATTACCGATTGAATCCGCGGAAGCCTCATTTGTTGTTGTTTCGTTTTCCGCATCGGTTGAAACGTTTTGCGGTTTTTCCTCGAATAATGCGTCAAATTCATCGCCTTCAATCTTCTCTTTTTCAAGAAGAAGCTCGGCAACTTCTTTCAGCTTATCCATATTTTCGGACAGAATCTCGGTGCAGCGTTTGTAAGAGCTGTCAATAATCGAATGAATTTCTTCGTCTATTATTGCGGCTGTTTCCTGACTGTAGTCAACCGAGTGTCCGTATTCAAGACCGATAAACGGCTCGCTGTTCTGGTCGCCGAAGGTTCTTGCGCCGAGTCTGTCGCTCATACCATACTTGGTAACCATTGACTTTGCGATATTTGTTGCGCGCTCGATATCATTCGAGGCGCCCGTGCTTATGTCGCCCAAGGTAAGCTGTTCGGCAACGCGGCCGCCGAGAAGCGATACAATCTCTTCAAGCATTTCGGTTTTAGAGTTATAGCACGCATCGTCCTTAGGAAGGGACATAGTATATCCGCCGGCTCTGCCTCTCGGAATTATAGATACTTGATGAACGCGATTCTGCGTGGGAAGCATCTTAGAGGCAACGGCGTGACCCGCCTCGTGGTAAGCGGTCAGCTTCTTCTCGCGCTCGGTAACCTTGCGCGACTTCTTTTCGGGGCCGGCAATGACCTTCATAATCGATTCTTCGATATCCTGCATTGTGATTAACTCTTCGCCTTTGCGTGCGGCAAGAAGAGCAGCCTCGTTCATAAGATTTTCAAGCTCTGCGCCCGAAAATCCTATCGTGGTTTTGGCAATAACGCTGAGGTCAACATCGGGGGCAAGCGGCTTGCCCTTTGAGTGAACCTTAAGTATTGCTTCACGGCCGATAACATCCGGAGAGGTTACAACAACCTGTCTGTCAAAACGTCCCGGTCTTAAAAGAGCGGGGTCAAGAATATCGGGGCGGTTTGTTGCCGCGATAATGATTACACCCTCGTTTGCTCCGAAGCCGTCCATCTCGACAAGAAGCTGATTCAGCGTCTGCTCGCGTTCGTCGTGACCTCCGCCGAGGCCCGCGCCTCTGTGACGGCCGACAGCGTCGATTTCATCTATAAATATGATACAGGGCGCATTTTTCTTTGCGTCGCTGAACAAGTCGCGCACGCGCGAAGCTCCGACGCCGACAAACATTTCTACAAAGTCAGAGCCCGAAATCGAGAAGAAGGGAACGCCTGCTTCGCCCGCAATAGCCTTGGCAAGAAGAGTTTTACCCGTTCCCGGAGGGCCGACAAGCAGAACTCCCTTAGGAATTCTTGCGCCGAGCCGTCTGAACTTGTCAGGGTTTTTAAGAAATCCGACGATTTCTTCAAGCTCTGCCTTTTCTTCATCGGCACCGGCAACGTCCGCAAATGTTTTGCTTGTTTTTCCGTCAACCGAAACCTTTGCTTTGCTTTTGCCGAAGTTCATCATTCCGCCGGGACCGTTTCCGCCGCCGGCCTGCTTCATAAATATGAACCAGAAGATGATAAACACAACCAAAAGCCCGATTGTGGGCAGAAATGTCAGCCACCAGGGCGGACTGTAGGGCAGCGGAGTATCAACCTTAAGCTTACCCTCGCTGATTTGATTCTGCATAGCCGCACCGGCATCTTCTTTTAAAATATAGTAACCGGGGATTTCAACCTCGATTTTCTTTCCGTCCTTCAGTATCGCTGTGGCAATATTATCTGTAATGGAAAGGTCTGTCACATCGCCTTGCTGAATCTTCAGCACCAAATCCGAGTAGATGGATTTATCCTGCTTGGCAGGGGTGGAAGTCAGCGAAAATATTGCGATAATAACGCCGAATAAAAGCAGATAAAACACCAAGCCTTTAAGATATCGCTTCACTTTGCATCCTCCTGTATGATAAAATATGTTTAATCAGATTTTAATATCGTAAATATATATGATTACCAATATATATTAGAATATTATAACACAGTAAGCCTTAAAAAACAAGTCGAAATTTCAAGTTTTAACATATTGTTCAAATTTATATAATCAAACCGAAAAAAATTTAAAGCTGCTATTGATTATGTGTAAAAATATGATATACTTATAAGTAAAGCAAGCCTGATGACGGGTATCGGATTAAGGTCGGGCTCGTAAAGTAAAGGAAAGTATCTATGAAAAATATAACTATCGGAATATTGGCGCACGTTGACAGCGGAAAGACCACCCTTTCGGAGGGGCTTATCTACTTAAGCGGAGCGATAAAAAAGCCGGGAAGGGTAGACCACGGCGACGCGTTTCTTGACACAAACAATATTGAGCGCGAGCGCGGAATTACCATCTTTGCAAAGCAGGCGGTAATAGAAAGCAAAAGTCTTCATATAACATTGCTTGACACCCCGGGACATATAGACTTTTCGGCGGAGACCGAAAGAACCCTCGGTGTGCTTGATTATGCCATTCTCGCCATAAGCGCGTCAGACGGCGTTCAGCCGCATACAGAGACGCTTTGGAGGTTGCTTAAGCGCCATAAAATTCCCGTATTTATATTTGTAAATAAAATGGATTTGCCCAATACAAACCAAGCCGATACAATGCGTGAAATCTGCGGCAGATTCGGCGATGAATGCATTAACTTTTCTGCGGACAACACTTCCGATGAGTTTGCCGAAGCGGCGGCGATGTGCGATGAAGAGCTTTTGAACGAGTTTGCGGAAAGCGGAGTGCTGTCGCTGACCTCGCTGAAAAAGGCAATTGCGGGGCGCAGAATTATTCCCTGCTTTTTCGGCTCGGCGCTAAAGCTTGACGGTGTTGATGAATTTCTTGACGCGCTTGACCGATACATCGATGAACCTGCCCGCGGCAAAAGCTTTGGTGCAAGGGTGTTTAAAATTTCCGAGGACGAGAAGGGAAATCGCCTTACGCATCTTAAAATAACGGGCGGAAGTCTGCACGTAAAGGATATTCCCGACGGAAGGTCGTCGGATAAAGTTAATGAAATCCGCATATATTCGGGGCTTAAATATAAAAATGTACAAGAGGTATGTGCGGGCGAGGTATGTACCGTGACTGGTCTTGACAAAACGCATCCCGGACAGGGTCTGGGGGCAGAGCAGGACGCGGAACCGCTTACGCTTGAGCCGATTTTTACCTATTCGGTAAAGCTTCCGTCCGATATTGACGAGCACACGGCGATAAGCAACCTCAGACAGCTTGAAGAGGAAGAAACACAGCTTCACGTTTTTGTAAACGAAAGCTTAAAACAAATTAACATTCAGCTTATGGGAGAGGTTCAGCTGGAGATAATAAAGCGTATTGCGGAAGAGCGCTTCGGAATGAATATTGAGTTTGAAAAAGGCGGCGTGGTGTATAAAGAGACGATAGCGGATACGGTTGAGGGGGTAGGGCATTATGAACCTCTTCGGCATTATGCCGAGGTTCATCTGCTGCTTGAACCGCGCGAGCGCGGCAGCGGCTTGAAGTTCGCGGCAAAGTGCAGCGAGGATATGCTTGAAAGGAACTTTCAAAGGCTTATTTTAACTCATCTTGAGGAAAAAGAGCATAAGGGAGTTTTGACGGGGTCTCCCATAACGGATATGAAGATTACCCTGATTGCGGGAAAGGCACATCTTAAGCACACCGAAGGCGGAGACTTCCGTCAGGCAACCTACCGCGCGCTGAGACAAGGGCTTATGCAGGCGGAAAGCGTATTGCTTGAGCCTTGGTATAATTTTGTGTTTGAACTTCCGACTGACTCTGTCGGCAGAGCGATGACGGATATCAGCCGAATGGGCGGACGTTTTTCTCTGCCCGAGACTATGGGCGAAATGTCGGTAATCCGCGGCAGCGCTCCCGTAGACAAGATGGGCGATTACAGTGCCGAGGTTGCGGCTTATACAAAGGGGCGCGGAAGAATATCGCTTGAGGTCAGCGGATATGAACCCTGTGCCGAGCAATCGGAAGTAATTGAAATAATCGGCTACAATGCCGAAAGCGATATTGATAATACTGCGGATTCGGTTTTTTGCTCTCACGGGGCAGGCTTTACCGTTAAATGGAATGAAGTGTTTGAGCATATGCATCTGCCGGCAATGCAGAAAGAGCGGACGGAGGTTAACCCGCCCGAGGTTAAAAAGCCGCGGAGTTACAGCGGCTTTGCGGACGATGCGGAGCTTTTGAGAATATTTGAAAGCACCTACGGAAAGGTCAAAAGAAAAGTCCGTCACGCAATGCATACGCTGAAGGACAATGTGCCGCCGTCAAAACCCGCCGTACGCAAAAAGCCCAAGGAGGGTAATTATGTTCTGGTAGACGGATATAATATAATTTTTGCGTGGGATGAGCTTAAAAAGATTGCGGAAGATGATTTGGAGCTTGCGCGGACAACTCTTGCCAATCGGCTTTGCGCGTACCGCGCAATGAGAAATGCGGAGGTGATTCTTGTATTTGACGCATATAAGGTCAAGGGCAATCACGGAAGCTGTGAAAAAACGGGAAACATAACCGTTGTTTACACAAAGGAGGCAGAAACTGCCGACTCGTATATTGAAAAGACGACTCATAAGCTTAGCAGAAATTATAATGTTAAGGTTGCGACATCCGATTATATGGAACAACTTATAATACTCGGCAACGGGGCGTACAGGGTTTCGGCAAATGAGTTCTTGGGCGAGGTTGAGGCAGCCGAGACAGAGCTTCGCGAATATTTAAGCGAATAATATGTCTGCAATAAAAAATCCGATTCTTTAAGTGAATCGGATTTTTATTTTTGCGGTTATTTGAATTTAATGATATATATTACCCCACTATCTCATCTGGATCATCATATGCGGTTCTGCCCGGAATGACCCAAATCATCTGAGTGTCTTCGTCCCATTCAACGCGGCAATCCAGCGCGTCTGTTATATCGCGAAGCTTAAAATAATTGTTTCCTTCAATATTATAGCAGGTTGCTTTAATCGGCACGCCGTCAAGCGTCAGAAATGCCGATGATGAAAGCGCTGTTCTTTCGGCGCCGTCGCCGGGGGTTAACTCGCCGCCGACAGAGGTATAATCGTAAAAGCTTAACATATCAATTGAGTTTGTAGCCTCGTCATATGTAATGTCAAAGGTCTTAATGGTTCCGTCAAGGATTTTTGCGATATCTCTCAGCTTAAAGTAGTTGTTGTCATCAATGTTATATGCAACGGTGTTAAATTTGCGGCTGTCAAGGCAAACCGCCTGTGTCTTTGCAACGGAGTTTTTGCTGAATCCGTTTCCGGGATAATAGGTAAAGGTATCGTGCTCGTCATCCTCGTGAACCAGATAGCGAATCTCGCCGTTATAGAAAATGGTATAGATTTTTCCTGTTATAATCCAGGGCTCTATATCGGAAGGGTCTATCCCGGGAATATCTCTCATATCCGCGTCACGGTCAAACGAAAACTCTTCAATACCGTATACATTTACCCATTCTCTGTCTTGTATTTTATTGATTTCACCGTTGTTTGAAAGAACCCAATTACTGTATTCCAGGCTCTTATCCATATCAACATTGATATAGCCGAAACGATACTTTTTCAGCTTTGCAAGTCCTTCGGCAGAATAGGTCAGCGCGCCCCATTCGCCCCAAGGAGTATCTACTGACAGAACGCCGATAGGTGTACCCAGCTTTGCCGTGTCCGCAGCGGACAGAGTTTTGGTTAAATCATCGAGATTGCTTGTCGGGATGTAACATTCCTTTGAGTTAAACCAGATTTTTGAATTTTTTCCGTCGTAGTCCATCTCGATAACATCGATTGCCGAACCTTTTTTAACCGAACCGACAACCGAAGACCCGTCGGAAATATCACAGTTGGCGGCTGCTATCGCTTTATACTGAGTTGTCGGCTTTTTGGTGTTTGCACGCTGCATATTCACATACTTCGTCTCAACATAATAAAGACCTTTTTTATAGTAAATCTTATAGTGACCGTTCTGCGGAGTGCTGTCCGCAATCTGAACCGACTGGTTTATTTTAATAACGCCTGATTTTACATAATCTTTATTATCGGGGGTTGTCTTAACCATCAAAAGACCTGTTGCCTTACCCACCGCCTCGATTTCGGGAGGTGTGGATACCTGATTGTTAATATCTAAAATATAACAATTTTGTCTCGGCAGAAAATATACGCCCGGCTTCCAGCTTGTGAAGGCAGTACCGTCTTTTTCGCCGCACTGTCTGATCGTGCCGCGCGATTCGTCAACACCGCCCTCACTCCATACGGCAACCCACTTTTCGTTATAAGCAACAACTTCAAATTCACTCGTTGTTGTAACATAAAATGCTGTGTTAGCGTTTGCGTCTGTTTTGCTCTTTTCGGCAAATGGGGGGTCATATCCTATCTCTCTCAGTTCATCAAGTCTTTTGGCGTGATAGTTAATCGGCGGATTGCCGGGATAGAACGAGGCTTTTACCGAGCCGATTTTTCCCTCATCGCCTATATGCACGATAGCCATTCCCACAAGCGGCAATGAAGCGGGGCGGTCGTGCCTTACCCATTCCGTCGGCACCTTAGCATAAAAATTTCTTTCTTTACCCTCGGTTGTTTTACTTCCGCCGTAAATATAATCGGAAAGAAAAGTCATCTCTATCGCGTGCTGATACTTGTCGGTATCGGAAGACGCCCATTGCTTGTTTAAATCCTTTTCGGCAGCCTCGCCGGCATCAAGTATCGGTGTTGTTTCCCGAGCCGTTGTATAAGCAAGGATATATCCGACTGTGCCGTCCGATAGCTGAATTTTATGAAACTTTCTGTTGTCCTCTCCGACTACATAAGGTTCAAGAACCGTCACCTTTGCCCCTTTGTTGATTTCACGTATTCCCCCTGAATAAGATGGGGTTTTTGTGACGTTTACAGTGCCGCCGTATACAACATAGGCGGTATCGCCTGACTTTAGCTCGGCTGCGGATACGGTTGTACTAAAAATCATAAAGGTACAAAGCGCCATAACCGATGCAAGCAAAAGGCTTAAAAATTTTTTTGACATATAACTTCCTCCTTAATTATATAAAGTTAATATAGTAATTATATACCGTACATTGATGTACGATGCAAGTGTTTTTGTAAAAATAATAAAAAAACACAGACTGATTCTGTTTGAGAATCAGTCTTTGCTAATATTAATTTATT
>USLC01000025.1 GCA_900555375.1 uncultured Eubacteriales bacterium | reverse complement strand
CGGACGCGGATTTTTTAAGTATCGCCTCAAGGGTCTCTTCATCAATGCCCTCAACCCCCAAAAGCCCGTCCGCTCCGGGTTTTTCCTTGCGTTTTTCCTTGCCCTTTACCTCGGGAATATAGGCTTGCTTTATGTTTGCCGCTTCGCCCAGGCACTGCTTTATGTAATTTCTTATCCTGAAGCCTGCGCGGTCGGAATCGGTAAGGACGATGATTCCGCGCTTTTTTGACAGAGCGCGCAGACTGTTAATAATTTTTGGCGAGCGGTAAAGCTGAAATCCGTAGGTGCAGATTATGGGCGCATCGGTTATTTTTTTAAGCTGTTCTTTGTCATATTTGCCTTCCACAACAATTACTTCGTTTATGTGCAGCATAGTAAAAACCTCGTATACATAAAAATTATATTTTACATTATTTTATCACAAATCGCATAAAATTAAAATACCTGAATTAAAATTTTGCGAAAAAAGGTGAAATAAACAATGGCAAAAAGAACTGTTGCGGCAAATATGCTTGTTTTGGGGCTGTCGGGAATAATGGCAAAGACCTTTGACTTTGCTTTTCGCGCATATTATTCAAGAATCCTCGGGACGGAGGGAATGGGTCTTTTGTCACTCGGGTTTTCACTTCACGGGGTTCTGCTTACCTTTGCCACGGCAGGTCTTGGGGTAGCTGTGTCCAAAACAACGTCTGAATATATGGAAGTAAAAAATTCGGACGCGGTATGCGGCTGTATGCGGATGGCGGTCTTTTTGGTGGCGGCGCTGAGTCTGCTTGTCATATCGTTTACATTTGTTTTTTCGGGATATCTTGCAGAGACCGTCTTGGGTGATAAAAGGGTCTCGGTAAGCCTGTGCGCACTTGTGCCCAGCGTATTGTTTATGGGTGTTTCATATTGCATAAAGGGGTGCTTTTATGCAGAAAGAAAGGTTGTTCCGCCCGCATCGTCGGAGATACTTGAACAGCTTGTAAAGTTTGCGGCAATCAAGATTTTGCTTGATATATTTTTGCCTTATGGGACGGAATACGGCTGCGCCGCGGTCTTTGGCGGAATAACCGTAGGCGAATTTTCGTCCTGTGCATATCTTACCTTTTTTTATCTGCGCGAGAGAAAGGGAGGCTTCGGCATAACAAAAAACGCTTTGCGCGGCAAGACTGTATCACAGCGCGGACTTGCGTGCCGACTGTTATCGGTGTCTGTTCCGTCAATGATAACATCGCTGTGCTGCAGTACACTGAGAACAAAAGAAGAGGTGCTGATAGTAGTTGCGCTCAAGCGCGGAGGAATGGCACATTCAGAGGCTCTCGGCACCCTTGGGATATTATACGGAATGGTAATGCCGCTGCTTGTTTTACCTCTTACGCTTATGGGGTCTGTTATGTCTCTGCTTGTGCCTGAGATTTCAAGAGCGGGTATAAGCGGCGGATACAGACTTAAAAGAGTTACACTTAAGATTTACCGTTTCGGTGCGGCGGCGGGCTGCATTGTCGCGGTTGTGTTTTTGATGTTCGGCGGAACGCTGAGCAGAATTTTTTATAATACGGATAAGGCGTCTGCTTTGGTTATGTGCCTTGCACCGCTGTGCCCGATAATGTTTATAGATTCGCTTTCGTGCTCGGTCTTAAATGGGCTGGGAAAGCAGCTGAGGCTTTTGCTTTTTTCGATAGCGGATTTTATGCTGAGATTTGCAATAATTTATTTTGCCGTTCCGACGGGAAAGGTGGCGGCGTTTTCACTTATGATAGCGGCAAGCAACGTCTTTACGTGTGCCTTAAGCTGCGGAAGTGTGATAAATATTGTTTTTGGACGTATGAAACTTGAAAAACGAAAATTGACAAATTTAAAGAAGTGTGGTATCTTAAAGAATAATACATAAAATAACATCAGATTAACCCGACGGGAGGTGATCGCAACGAACGAGAATATTCTTATAAAAAGAGCCGTAAAGGGTGATAATACGGCGTTTGAGACGCTTATGGAGAAGTATATGGGCGTGATATACAATATAGCTTTGCGTATGGCGGCAAGCCGTGATGATGCGGATGATATGACGCAGGAGATTATGCTTAAAATTTTCCGCAGTATCGCTTCGTTTAAGGGGAACTCAAAGTTTTCGACCTGGATATACCGCGTTGCGGTCAACACCTGCCTTGACGAGCTGAAAAAGAAGAAAAATAAAACGGTGCTGTCGCTTGATAAAGAATTTGAGGACGATGACGGGACAAGCCAAATCGAGCTTAAGGATGACAGCCCCCTGCCCGAAGCGGTTGCCGAGCAAAGAGAGCTTAAGCATATGGTTGCGGCGGCGATTACGCATCTGTCGGACGAGCACAGAGCCGTCATTGTTCTGCGCGATATACGCGGAATGAGCTACAGCGAGATTGCAGAGATTATGAAGTGCGGAGACGGAACGGTTAAGTCAAGGATAAGCCGTGCCCGTGCACAGCTTAAAACAATTCTTGAAAAAGAATATAATTTTGACGGAACATATTTTAAAAAACAGTAGTCAAATATAATGTAGATAAGTTGATAATATATGAAAGAGGTGATTTATATGCAAAGCAACGGCTGTGAAAAGTACAGAGAGCTGCTTTTTGATTATGCTTCGGATATGCTTGACGATGCAGAAAGCAAAGAGCTTGAAATGCATATAAATTCCTGCCCCGAATGCAGCGGAGAGCTGACCGAAATTAAGGCAATGCTTGCGGCTGCGGCACAGATTGAGGAAGAGAAACCAAGCAGCGAACTGAAAAACCGTATATCGGCAAGCCTTGCCGAAGAGTCGCGCAGAATCATGCAGCGCCGCAGAATTATATTTGGAAGAACCGCCGCGGCGGCAGTTTCGTTTGCCGCGTGTGCGGCTTTGGCTGTCGGGATATATTCGGGCGGAATATACGATAAATTTGTTAAAAATGATGACAGCGTTTTGACCGACTCGGTTAAAACTTCGGGCAATGCGGATATAAATGCTTCGGGTGACAAAAATAATGCCCCGTCCGATACTGACGCAAATACGGACGTGGTTAAAGAAGAAAGGCAGGAAGGGCAGACGGATACATCGGCAGGCGTAAATACCCCCAAAAATCAGTCGGATAATAACAGTCTGCCGAGCAGCAGTAATTCAGAAAGGGTTTCGCCTTCAAAAAGCGGCGGAAATACAGAATCAAATGAATCAAATGAATCAAATGAATCGAACGCATCTGCCGCGGAGAGTAAAAATGATACGGAGAATACAAAAATAGATGCCGAAGCCGATAAAATAAAGGATAGTTCAAGTGAGAACGGCGCAAACTATGCAGCACCGCAAAGCGAGGATGAGCAGACAGAAAAGCGCGCGGCAGATTCGGCATATGCGTCCGCCTCGGGCGGAGCGTCGTTGAACAGAAGAAGTGCGGATTATACTTCGGACGTATATGCTATGGACGGCGCGGATAACGGCGCAAGTGCGTCTGTCTCGGCGGCAAAAGCGGCATCCGAGCCTGTTTCGTGTACGGTTGTATGCGATAATCCGACAGAGTTTGCAAAACGGTTCGGCGTATCGGAAAGCGGCGATACAATCAGCTTTGACATAAGCCTTGATATGTGGCAGAGTATTGTCGGCTATGTCGCGGACTGCGGAGCCGAACTCAGCGCCGAATACGGAGAGAATTTAAAAGGAATAATATCGGTGACGGTAACCGCAGATTAATCCTATAGGAACGGAGCATAAAGCATAAGATGAAAAAATTATTAATAATAGACGGAAACAGTATTTTAAACAGGGCGTATTACGGAATACGCCCTCTTACTGCGCCTGACGGAACCCCGACAAACGCGGTGTACGGATTCTTAAATATAATGTTTAAGTATCTTGACGAGGAAAATCCCGATTATCTTTGCGTTGCATTTGACGTAAAGGAAAAGACCTTCAGACACAAGAAATATGAGCTGTACAAAGCACAGCGCAAGCCTGCGCCCGAAGACTTTTTGGTACAGCTTCCGCTGATAAAAGAGGTTCTTCAAAAAATGAACTGCCTATGCCTTGAAAAGGCGGGCTATGAGGCGGACGATATAATCGGTACTGTTTCGGCTATGTGCGAAAAAAGCGGAATTGACTGCAGAATCCTGACCGGAGACAAAGACGATTTACAGCTGTGCTCGGACAAGACGGTTATAAAATTGGTGGTAACCAGAATGGGAAAGACGGAAACAACAGATTACGGCGAGGCAGAGTTTAAAGAGAAGTACGGGATAGAACCCGGCGCTTTTATTGATGTAAAGGCGCTTATGGGCGATGCATCGGATAATATCCCCGGGGTTAAAGGAATAGGCGAAAAAACAGCAATGTCGCTTATCCAAAAATACGGAAGTATAGAAAAGATTTATGAGGATACGGACGCGCTTGAGGTCACCGCAAGCGTTAAAAATAAGCTGGCGGACGGAAAAGACAGCGCCTTTATGAGCTATGAGCTTGCGACAATCGACAGAAATGTTCCTATAGAGTTTGATTTTGACGGCGCACGCAGAACAGGATATGATGAGGCAGAGCTTGCAAAGCTTTTTGCCCGTCTTAACTTCAGCTCTTTTATACGCAAGCTTAATTTAGAGGGTAAGATAAGCGCAGCGGACATTCAAAGCGAGGTAAAGACAATAAAAGGAGATGGCGAACAAGTCAGCTTTGACGAGCTTCTTTCGGCGGCGGCAGAATGCGGAAAAGTAGCATATGTAAGGGATGTGTGCAGAATTTATGTAAAGCCGAGGGATTCAAAAAAGGCAATATATGCCGATGTGGATTTAAACGGTCAAAGAAAATTCTTTGCCGACACGAGATTTGAAAAGACCGGATTTGATATTAAAGAGGATATGATTGCGCTGTCCGATTATGGAATAGACGCCGATGAAACAGAGTTTAAAAATGTGACATTTGATGTAATGCTTGCGGCATATATTTTAGACCCCAACAGAGCCGACTACCATGTGGGCGAGCTTTGCCAAAAATATTTGGGCGCATTTTTAGACGAGGGCGGCTCAGGCGACGGCGACCAGATTTCAATGGCAGATGTGGTCGGCGCAGACGACACAGAAGAGAAAATCAGCAAGGTTTTTGCCGTAGAAAAGCTTGCGGAAAAAATGGCAGAGCAGATAGAAGAAAACGGGCAGCACAAGCTGTATTATGATACAGAGCTTCCGCTTACCGAGGTGCTGGCGCAGCTTCAGCTCCGCGGAATGTATATAGACAGAAAGGCTCTTGCCGAGTTCGGGACTATGCTTGAAGGGCGTATTGAAACGCTGCGCGGTGAAATTTATGATATGGCGGGAGAAGAATTTAATATAAATTCTCCTAAACAGCTTGGTGTGATTTTGTTTGAAAAGCTTGAACTTCCGTACGGCAAAAAGACAAAAAGCGGAAGCTATTCAACAAACGTTGATATACTTGAAAAGCTGCGCTTAAAGCATCCGATAGCAAATGCCGTGCTTGATTACAGACAGCTTGCAAAACTTCAGGCGACATATGTTGTCGGGCTTGACAGCGTGGTAAACGAAAAAACAAGAAGGATTCATTCGCACTTTAACCAAACCGTTACAAATACGGGGCGGCTAAGCAGTACCGAACCTAATCTTCAGAACATTCCGGTCAGAACCGAGCTTGGCAGAGAGCTTAGAAAAATGTTTGCGGCAGAGCGCAGTGATTGGTGCCTGATTGACGCCGATTATTCGCAGATTGAGCTAAGAGTTTTGGCGCATATAGCCGATGATGAAGAAATGAAACAGGCGTTTAAAAGCGGAGAGGATATTCACACGCAGACAGCCGCAACGGTGTTTAAAGTGCCGTTTGAAGAGGTGACGCCGCAGATGCGTTCGCGCGCAAAGGCTGTAAACTTTGGAATAGTGTACGGTATCGGCGCATTTTCGCTTGCGCAGGATATAGGCACAACGCGCAAAGAGGCGCAGGAATACATTGACGGATATCTGGCACATTATCACAAGGTGGCAGAGTATATGCAAAAAACCGTAGAGGATGCAAAAAAGGACGGATATATAACAACCATACTCGGCAGACGCAGATATATCCCAGAGCTTTCGTCAAGCTCGCACAATGTGCGCGCCTTTGGGGAAAGGGTGGCGATGAACGCACCGATTCAGGGCAGCGCAGCGGATATTATAAAAATAGCTATGGTTAATGTTCAAAGCAGATTAAAAAAAGAAGGACTTAAAGCCAAGCTTGTCCTTCAGGTTCACGATGAGCTTATAGTCGAATCGCCTGAAGAAGAGTCAGATGCCGCGGCAAAAATTTTGAAAGAGGAAATGGAAAATGCGTACGCGTTGTCCGTTCCGCTTAAGGTGGATATGAATAAGGGCAAGACTTGGTATGATACAAAGTAAGCTGATTTACGTTAAAAATGCAGATGTCTTTATAAAGACATCTGCATTTTTTGTTTTCAGTCAAGCCGAGCCGAAGAGATTTTAAGTATGGCGCGTTCAAGCGAGTCTTTTGAATTTTTCCACGGTTCGTTTTGAAAACGATAGTCGAATTTTTGAATAAACCAATCAAGCTCATCGGAAATTCTTGAAAGGTTTTCGCGCTCTTGAGGAACAAGAACCGCGAGAAGCTCTTTAAATGCGTCATTATTGAGCTTTTGGCGACCCTCCGCAAGCAGCCGCGAAAAATGGTTAAGGCAAAAGCCCTTGCAGGATTTTACCTTTTCGCGGAAGTCGGGCTCTCTCTTCCATAAATAAAAAAATGTATCTACATATTCGTCCATACGCGCCTCTGCGCGAGAGCAGGCATAGCAATCGTGAGTCAGCGCGTTTGTGTAGTCAAAAACGGGAGAGTCGGCAGAGGGTTTTTGAAATATTCCGCGCTTGCCGCCGTTTTGCTCTTCCGCCATAACGGATTCTATATCCGTGCGGATTTTTTTAAGATGAGTGCTGACCATAAGGGCAACGCCGAGGCGATTCTGTGCGTGAAACATTTTGTCATAGTGGTATTTGCAGAAGCCGTGCTTGTTTGTCTCTGTGCGGATGTCCTCTTCCATATATGACGGACCGAGAATATAATCCAAAATTTCGGCGTCAAGCTTGCGTTCGATTTCGCAAAACGCACATTCGCAGTCTTTGTCAAATGCCTCTGTCAGCGGAATAGTGTATATTTTTTCTTTCATAGGTTTTCTCCTTGGGCTTGATTTTGAAATGTCAAATGATTTGCTTTATTATAATACACACGGTTTAAAAAGTCAACTCAATAAAGCAAATATGCTTTGCCCGAAATAAGCGCGTCCGCAGAATAAAAGCCGTCTTGTCCGCATAAGTATAGATAATAACAAAGTAATGGCGGAGGTCGGCTTCAAATGAATAAAATACAGGGATTAAGTACCGCCGAGGCGGAAAAATCGGCGCGCGAGCACGGCAAAAATGTGCTGACTCCGAAGGAGAAAAAGACTTTCTTTCAAACGTATTGGAGCAATTATGAGGACCCTATTATAACTGTTCTGCTTGTCGCCTTGGGGATAAATGTGGTGTTTACATTTTTCGGAAAGGTGGATTGGCACGAGTGCTGTGGAATACTTTTGTCGATTATAATTTCAACATTTGTTTCGGCGCTGTCAGAGTACAGCAATGAAAACACCTTCAGACGGCTTCAGGCGGAGGCGGAGATGACAAAAAGCAAGGTCTTTCGCGACGGCAAGCTGTGCGAAATTCTGACATCCGACATTGTCTGCGGAGATTTAATATTATTGCAGTCGGGCGATATTGTTCCAGCCGACGGCAGAATCGCGGGCGGTAAAATTTCGATTGACCAGTCGCCGCTTAACGGAGAAAGCAAAGAGGCGGAAAAGGTTTTTGACGGCGTTTTGTCAGACAGGTCGGCTTTTAACGATTTTTGGAATCATCATAATCTTTTCCGCGGAAGCGTTGTGTGCTCGGGCGAGGCAAAGATGATAGCGGATGTTGTGGGTGACAAGACCGTTTACGGAAGGCTGACGCACGAGGCGCAGGAGGAGGGCAGAGAGAGCCCACTCGCGGTTAAGCTTTCAAAGCTTGCCGCAAGCATAAGCAAGTTTGGCTGTATCAGCGCCGTTTTAATCGTTCTTATCAGTTTTTTTAACAATGTTTTTATAAACCAATGCTTTGACCCCGTTATGATAGCGGGATATTTTACGGATAAGGCACAGGTTATATCCGATATAGTAAGCTCTTTGATTATAGG
>USLC01000024.1 GCA_900555375.1 uncultured Eubacteriales bacterium | reverse complement strand
CGCGCTGACGGCCGCGGCCACACCCGCTACGCCGCCCCCGGCAACAATAATATCATAATGACCGTTAACAGGAACAGAACGGTTTAAAGTTATCGATTCCATTTTGTTCTGCGTCTCCTTTAATATATACAGCTTTAATACCATTTTTACATTATACCATATTTTAAATATTAATGCAATATTTTTATATTAAAAATTTCAGCTAATACAAATTGGATTTTCGGTGACCGACGCAAATGAACTTATCACTTTACTTTTTTACATTCTTCTATTATCTTGCTGAGCGAGCCCGTCGCAAGGCAAATCGATGTATCCGCCGCTCCGTAATACAGTCTCAGTCTGTCTTTCTCTATATCGGCTATCGCGCCGCAGCTGAATACAACCCCGGGGCATTGACCTCTGTATTCATAATCTGCGTCGGGCGTAAGTATAAATTTATTGCACTTTCCTATTACCTTACTCGGGTCATTCAAATCAAGTAAAACAGCTCCAAGACTGTATCTTTGACCCTCGGGACCCGTTGATACGCCGTGAATGACTTCAAGCCAGCCGTCTTTTGTCTTAATCGGCGGGGTCGGCCCGATTTTTATCGGATTCCAATGCGCCCACGACTTAAGCACAAGCCTGTGTCTGCCCCAATGAATCAAATCGGGGGATTCCGAAATCCATATATTTGCGTGGTATGCCTCATTGCTCGGCGCGGAAGCATTTGTATACGGTCTGTCAAGGCGATAATACATTCCGTTGATTTTCTCCGGGAAGAGACAAGGAACTCGATTCTCGGGCATTGCTATAATCTCTATATCCTCATACGTTTTAAAGTCCTTGGTCTTGCCGAGAATCGCCATCGTTCCCACGCCCGAGCTTCCCGGTCTGATTATGTAATATACATCTTCTTCGGGGAAGTAAGTGATTCTGGGGTCTATAACCCACCAGTCAAGCCCTTTGATAAACGGAACCTCTGACATTTTTATAAGAGGTTTTTCATCAAATTTAAAATTAATTCCGTCCTTTGAACGCGCAACCTGAATATACGGTCTTTCATCGCCCTGCGGTCTGACTGAGCACAACAATATTGTCTCATCTTTATACATTGTCTGCGCACAGTTAAATATTGCCTCTGCTCCGGGATAGTCGGCAGGTCTGATAATCGGATTTCCCTCATATCTTTCTAAAAATTCTTCTTTAAAAATTAGGTCTTTCTTATCCATTATATATCTCCTTTTTATGGTCTATATACCGATATTGCGTTAAGACTTCCGCTGTGAAGCTCAACAAACACATAATCACCCTCTTGGATATCCGAAAATCTGAGAAGCGAGCATTCGTCCTTGCCTATCGTATAGCAGTTAACATATGTTGTCTCTCCGCACACAATCGTACGGTTCCACGCCTTGGGGAAGCCCTCTGCTCCGTGGGAATTGAGGACCATTCCTTCGCTGTGCTTTTTAATCACCTTTCCGAAGGCAACCAAATCCTGGGCATAAAACTGTTTTTCGCCTACGCCCCAGCCCTTGCCCGAATTATTAAGTACCTTTGCCTTTTCAAAGGTCTGCTCGGCAAGCGGTTTATTATAATCAAGAGCAAGACTTACGCCGAAAAGGGTTACTCTGCCCGTATAGTCGCCGTTAAACTCAATCATATCACCTTTTCTGATGTCCTCCCAGTTCTTGACCGAGCCTGCTCTGCCGCCGTTTTTCCAGCTGCCCCAATTATCAAAAAGCTTGCAGGAATCGGGGCTTTTATACGCTGTCTGCTCCCACCAGCTTGCCCTGTAAGTTATGTACTGAAGCGCCTCTTCGTTAACCTTGTCATAGTAATCGCCCGTCTGAAGAACAAAGCAAGAGGTAAGCCACTCAGAACTCAGCCAGTTACTGCTTCCCGCACTTCCGTGAACCATAACTATCGCCTCGGGCGTATAGCAGTCATCAACATCGTAAATTTTTACTTTGTATTCCTCATTATTGCTTATACTTTCCGTAGAGCTTACTCTGTAATATCTTTCGTTATCATCATCCGGAATATGGAACATCGCTGTCCGCGCCTGATTTAATCTGTACATCGCACCGAAGGATTTTGTTGTTCCGCCGAGGTATACAAGATTACCCTGAGTTTCATAATCATAGTTTATTTCAAAATCGTCACCGTCGTTATAGCTTCCCCACTCGGTATTCGATTTTGCGGTATCGATTTTTTTAACCTCTCCGTTTGAATTTAACATATATCTGACAAGCTGCTTTTTCAGATTTTTATTTTTATAAAGCTCAACCGCTCCGCCGTTTATTATATCCGCCTCTTCCATCATTGTTCCGTTATACTCAACTTTATCGGCAAATTCATATGTCATCATCTGCCCGTCTTCCGTAAAAAGCTGTATTTTTACATTTGGCGTAATTTTATAATCGGCGCCAAGCCTTCTTGCATATCCGTATTTCAGCCTGTTGTCAACCGCAACCGAATTTATAATCTTTCCTCTCGGGTCAAGATATATTAAAATCCTGTCACCTATACTGTGAGGCAGCTTTCCGTTTGATTCTTTATAATAAGTCGCTGCCATATCAAAGCTTTGGTTCTCTATTTTATACGGGAGTTTTGTATCTCCCCTGAATTCAGAGTACTTACCTTCAACCGTTTGCTCGTCTAAAATATACAGCTCTGTTACCACATTGCTGTCGGGCGCGGTAAGCAGCGATATACCCTTGCGCATATTTATATCTTCAAATTCCGCTTCCTCGCCTTTTGAATTAAATATTCCCTTATATTTATTATTGCTTACAATATCCGAAACATTGTACTTTGTACCAAGCTTATCAACGACCGAATAATCCTCTGCATATCTTGCATTTGGCATAAAGCTTGTATACTCATAAACAAAAAGCACATCATAAAGCCCGTCATTATTATGGTCGATAAACTGTATATAACCGTTTTTTATGTTATATATATCTTCCGTATAGCCCGGATATG
The DNA here is from genome assembly GCA_900555375.1 of uncultured Eubacteriales bacterium. Classification (GTDB taxonomy): domain Bacteria; phylum Bacillota; class Clostridia; order Monoglobales; family Monoglobaceae; genus UMGS1820. The sequence goes on along the minus strand of USLC01000024.1, from coordinate 5,254 downwards.
CTATATAATTATAGATAACATCCGCGTACTTGTAAAGTCTGACAGACTTAAGGCTTCCGTTATCGTCATAATACTGAAACAGCGTTCTGTCCCCCGACAGTTTTGTATCAACGCTGTCATTAAATGACTTCATATCATTATAGCGCTCGTCCACAGCCGCAGAGCATATCTCTCCGTCTTTGTTTATATACGCCTCAATTTTATAACCCAAAAAGTCATCTGCATTTTTTATGCCGCCGCATCTGTATTCGGTATTATCTATACGCAGAGAACCGTCGCCCGCCGACGCACTTCCGTTAATCGAAGTATACGAATTTGCACTTACAACGCCCGAAATCCGTGTGAGCTTTAAATCCGTATCAAGAAGCGTCAAATCCGAAAACTTATAAGACTGACCGCTTCCCTGCAAAACCATTTCAAAGGTTTTTACGTCAAGCAAATTATAAAACATATTATAGAACTGTTCCGCCGTCAGCTTTTTCTTTGCCTCGGTATAGTTTATCCCGTCAAGCAAGCCCTGTCTTGACGCCTCTTTGTAATAATCCGTCGTGCCGGCGCTTCCGTTATACTCGAAATAAGCTCCGTAACCGGCAGAATCCATAAATGTAATTATTGCCTCATCAACGGTCAGGATTTTATCCTCTTCTCCCGGCTTATAATGCTTATTATACATCTCGTCATTCTTGAATAACAGATTTAAAGCATTTTTCAGTTCAAGCCGCGTAACTGTTGTTCCCGGAACGTATTTTGAAATCAGCCCCATATCCATAGAAAATTTTATTTTTCTGCTGATTTCGTTTGTGCCGGGCGTATAGTAGATTTCTCCGTTTGCCTCTTCAACCCCGTGGTCATACAGATATTCTTCCATTATATAGTCCCACGGTCCCGCAAATACTGAATACGATTGAAGTAAAAGCATAATTGCCAAGCCAAAAGCCGTAAGTTTTTTTATCATTCTGCTCAACCCTCCTATATCTGATAGTGAATTTATTAATCCAATTTATTGAGCAAAGAGCATATAATCTTTGCTGCTTCCGCTCTTGTTATGCTTCCCTGCGGAACAATCTCTCCGCTTTCATAGCCGTTTATAACACCTGCCGAAACAAATATTTTTACAGCGTCCAAAGCATAATCCGATATGTCATCCGCATCCGCAAAGGTTAATTCAGCCGGCTGAATCGCCCTTATATCCCTTGCCATCTGCGCCATTCTGTACATCATAACAACCGCATCTTCTCTTGTAAGCGTTTGCCCCGTTCCGAAGTTTTTCTCGTCATATCCGTTTATAACCCCAAGCATATACGCTTTTGCCACAAAAGGATAGAACCATTCGGATTTGTCTACGTCATCAAAATCACATTCTGCATCGTCTGTATCGATTGTAAACGCAGAAAGCACAACCTTTGCCCATTCCTCTCTTGTTATGGGGTCGTTCGGGCGGAAGTCTCCCTCCGTATCGCCGTTCATTATACCGTTTTCGTAAACAAAGCGGATATCTTCAACAGCCCAATAATCATCGGAGACATCAGAAAATATATTTTTTATCGAATTAATATCTTCTATCAGTCCCGCTCCGGGTCCTGTGTATGTGTTTGATATGACCGAGCCTCCCCCGACGCCGGAGCCACCGCTTACAGGTGTGCTCGGCGCCTTTAGGCCGATAAGTCTTTTAACCTCATCGTTAAACTGCTTTCTGACCTGCTCAACCGAGGTATAGTTGTTATTTTCAAATACCTTTGCAAGCTCAGCCGCATCCACCTTGGTAAAATCTCCGTCAAAGTCAAGCAGAAAAATGTCGTTATAATTTTTCAGCGCGTCAATACTGCTTGTTCTTTCCGTATTGCTCATACACGCAAGAGCGCACGCTGTTCTGAAGCCGTCTTTTATATCGCTTACTGTTTGGGGCATATCCTGCGATAAAAGCAGCTTAAACTTCTCTGCTGTCTGCTCGGGATACTTGATAAAATCATTGTTTGTGATGTCACACTCAAGCTCATTATAATAAGTCACATCGGCAATAATCTTATTTATCGGGCAATTTTTGATATTAACTGTATCGCACGCCGCGGTAAATGCGTCTTCCACCGAAAAGATTGACGCAAATCCGCTTTTTTTCATACTTTTCATAATGGATAAAACCGTGCTTTTATTGTTTTTCCACGCGTCCGCTTCTGTATTTATATACCACGCGTCCGCCGCGCCGCCAATCAGCGCTTCTTCAAAATTGTCCGCGGTGTTAAGCGCCGTCAGCTTTGCCGCCGAAACCGCCGAATCACTGTTATACATAAAGTATCTGCATCTACCGCTTATCTCATCATCGGTGCTCTCTCCCGATACCGCCGCATAAACGCCGCTTTGCGAAGAGGACGGCATCAAAAATTCATATTCGGCGGAAGCGTTTGACAAACTCCTCTCCCCCATAAAAATTGCCGCACTTAAGTCTCCGTTTTTGGCATCGTCAAGCTTATCCTTCGGAACTATATAAACCGTGCTTTCGCCGTTAAACTGTTTGGGATAGCCTATGCTTAATGTAACAGCTGTTTCCGCCTCAGACAGTTTAATAACGTTTACATCGTTTGCATCTGCCGCAAAAACACCTGTACTTACCATAGCGGCAACAGCTGTAAACGCACAGATTCTTTTAAATATATTCATTAATTTTAAACCCCCTTTAAGCCTAAATTTATTCCGTATATACCTGTACATCATCAATCGCAAGTTTGCCGTCCGTTCCCGATATTCTGATATACTTGCCGCTGAATTCACTCATATCAACGGTCTCGTCCATCTCTGAATTTTTGCCGCTTATCACGTCTTTCCATTCATTGCCGTCCTCGGAAACCTGAATTTTATAGTTATATCTTTTTATGCTTCCGCTGTGCCAATGAACAACAAGCGATTTAAGAGGTACGCTTTTACCGAGGGTTACCGTAAGATAGTCATCATTGCTCTCCGCACTCCAAAAAGAATCGTCTCTGCCGTCAAAAACGTGCGGCACAAGTACTCCTTCGGCGTCGCGGCACTCTTCGATAATCGTGCTTGGCTCCCACTTATAATTAACCTGCGGCATTTCGATATCCGTCATCTTTCCGAAGTCCTGCCAGTTATAATATGCAGGCTTTGGCTTCGGCACATAAACATTGGGCGAGGTCATCTCGATGCTGTCGCCGTCAACCACAACATTTATAACGTCCTTTGTCTCGTCCTGTCCGAGGGTAAATGCAAGAGTCTGAGATTTTTCACCTACGGTAACCGTTACGTCGTACCTTCCGCGGTGACCGCGGATAACCGTGCTTCCGTTTTCATCGGTTGTCGCGGTCTCGTCTGTCTTCCACTCGTGATTTACAAGTTTATCCCACTCATAGTATGCGGGGTGTCTGTTCTCGTCCTTGTCCCAGAAGACTGAAAGGTCGGGAGTTTTGCCGTCATAGTTGTAAACCCAGACGATAAATGTCGAAAGCGCGGGGTGACTGTAGCACGCGATAAGCGTGTCTCTTAAATACGGAGCTTTCAGCTCATACTCGGGTATGGCTGAATCGAACTCTGTTATAGCAACCTCGTCCGCTGCCTGTGCCGCCATATCTATATTGACGTACCACCACTGCGGATGCGAAGCAGAGCCGACGTGTCCCTGGATTCCGCAAATATCAATCGGCGCGCCGAGGTCCTTTAAATACTTCGTATACGCCACGTGGTCGGGCAGAGCCGTTCCCTCAGGCGATGTATTTCCCGCGATTGTTTCAAGATGTACAAGCTTTGCGTTCGGGCGGATTGCTTTAACCATCTGATACATTCTTACGCCCTCGTCCCATCCGACCGACTTAATTCCGTCCTCGTAACGGGTTGCTACCTCGTTCATTACGTCTATCTGCGTGGGATAATCACCTATAAATGTCGAAATAATATTAAACTGTTTTTCAAGTCTTGCGCGAACTTCATCGACAGATACGCTGTCAACGTTCCAGTTTGCATTTCCTATCATCGGCAAAAGATAAGCACCTCTGTTTTCTATGCCCGTGCCTGTCTCCCAATACACACAATGCGCTCTTACATCTATATCGTTATCCATACACCAGTTTACAAAGTCGGCGTAACGCTTTGCCGTCCAGTTGTTTTGCTGAAATTCGCCCGCTTTTACCGTTCCGACCAGAGTATTGATACCAAGCTCTTTAAAACGGTTAAGCCACTTTTCTCCGTTAAAGCCCGTGGCATTTTTATAAAGATGTCCGCTTTCAAAGGTGCTGTTCCATACCATAGAACCCCAATTAAATTCGCTTCTTGTCATTTTTGCATTGACTTTCGCGCCTTCAATCGGATTTCCATCTTTGTCGGTCACATTTATCGTCATATTGTTCTTACGATACTTTTCGATTCGCTTAAGCGCCTCTTTGCGCCAGAGGGCGTCCTCTTCCATTCCCTTATACGTCGCGGGAATTTTAGGAACCTCCAGCCCCTCGGGCAAATCTGCGTACAAGTCAAGCTTTACATCGGCTATCTGTATCTCCTGAAGCGAAAAGTGCTGTCTGAAGTTTAAAGACCAGTCGTCCATATCGGCGGCGGATTCGGCAAGAAGCCTGAACTGCTGCCAATCGTTTGAAAGAAGGACCGTTTCGCTTATCGATTTTGTCCAGGTTTTGTTCTGCTCAAGAGTAACGTTTAACTGAATCTTTCCGCCGTCACTCTTTGCAAAGATTCCCTTTGCCCAGAAGGTTATAACAAAAACATCGCCCTTCTTGACGGGGGTTTTCTGCCAGTTGACAAGCTGCGAAGCATAAAACGTCGCGGGCAGACTTGTCGCCTCCCAGTCAAGCGCTTTGTCAAAGCTCTGCCCCGTAACATCTACATATTCTTCGCGGAAGCACTCGGGCATCTGTCTTGTCGCTGTTTCAAAATACTCGGTACCGCCCTTGATTATCTCGGTCTTATACGGACCCGAGACCTTGTTAAACTTCTCGATTTCTGCCTGAAGGTTGTATTCCTGCTTTTCTTTAAGCCAAAGCTTGATGTTTGACAAATCGCTTCGGTCTATCTGAATATTATAAATATAACATATCATATCAAGAGGAACCATAATTTCTCTGCCTTCAAGATAAAACTTTTCGTCAAGGTCAACTGTTATATTGTTCATCTCAAGGGTATCTCCGCCGATAATGACGGTAAACATATCCTCCTCAAACGTTCCGTGAAGAACCTTAGTCAAAGCATTATAGTCATATGTCATACCAAGCGCGTCAAAAAGCGGCTTCATCTGACA
>USLC01000023.1 GCA_900555375.1 uncultured Eubacteriales bacterium | reverse complement strand
ACCCTGAAACAAAGCGCGGCGCGCTTTATACAATGTCTGTTATAAACGACTATGCCGGCTCGGAAAAGAGAATTTCAGACGATGCATATTCCTGCAACGTATCGTCGGACGGCTCTATAGTAAGATTTGCTTCCGGATATAATGCAGAGACCAACACGGTCAGCATTGTTTCGTATTCGAACTCGAATACGCTTAAGCTTGCCGAAAATGCCGGAATGGGTGCGTTTACCTTTGATAAAAGCGGTGCGTATGTCATTTACGCGTCAGACTTTAATAACGAATCGGAAGACGGTGTAAGCAAAGCGAAAATCAATACCGTTACAAAAAAGGCAAAGATTAAAAATCTTGACGAGGGCGTATCGGCGTACGGATTAAAAAATGACGGAACGGTTATTCTTAAAAAAGTTGATAACGGCAGCGCGTCATTGTGCCGCACAAAGCTTAAAGGCGGAACGCCGAAAGTGTTTGCCGAGGGAATAACGGATGTTTTGTCATACTGATATGAAAGAAAAAGAGTTAATCGGGATAATGGGCGGAACGTTTGATCCGCCCCATCTCGGTCATTTGCTTTCTGCAGAGTATGCCGCGCAGCAGCTTAACTTATCAAGGGTTATTTTCTTGCCGAACGGCAAAACTCTTTATAAAAAACGCGATGATACCGCTTCACCGCGGCAGCGCTTTGAAATGACAAAGCTTGCGATTGAGGGAAACGAACTTTTTGAAATATCCGATGCGGAAACCGTATCCGATACGATAACATATACGTGCAACACTTTAAAAACTCTTCATAAAACGTATTCAAACGCGCATTTTTATTTTATTGTCGGGGCTGACTCTCTCGATTATATCGAACGCTGGAAGAATCCCGAACAAATATTTGAGCTTTCTTCAATTGCGGTTGTAAGAAGAAGCGGATTTTCTTCTGATGAGCTTACAAAAAAGGCACAGTGGCTTAAAGAAAAATTTTGCACGGATATAAGGCTTGTAGATATGCCGCTTGTGGAAATATCGTCCACAGATATAAAAAAGAGATTAAAAAACGGTCAGTCTGTCAGATATATGCTGCCTGACCTTACCCTTAAATATATAAAAGATAATTCCTTATATATCAATAATTACGGAGATGACAGCTATGATGGAAGAAAATAAAATTATGAATTATTTGCGTCTTAAGTTAAGCGATAAGCGCTATACGCACTCTCTCGGTGTTGCGGATGAGGCAAAAAAGCTTGCCGAAAGATACAATGCGGACGTAAATAAAGCATATATCGCAGGACTTGTACACGATGTGGCAAAGGAAGTCAAACCGGACGAAGCAAGAGAGCTGATTCAGGACAAATTCGGAATATATCTCGATTCTGTAACGTACAATGTTCCCAAGCTTCTTCACGCTCACCTCGGCGCGTGTTTTGCCCAAACCGAGTTCGGAATATACGATGCGGAGATACTTGACGCAATTAAATATCACACAACCGCCAAGGCTGATATGAGTATATTGACAAAAATAATTTATATAGCCGATTATATAGAGCCCAACCGCAGCTTTGACGGAGTGGACGAACTCCGCGAACTTGCGTATAAGGATATTGACGCGGCGATACTTATGGGACTTGATTTTACTATTGAGGAACTGCTTCAGGAAAAAAAGATGTTTCATCCCGACACCGTACACGCAAGGAATTATCTGATATTGCACAAAGATAAGTAACTGTCAGGAGGCGGTAAATTTGAGAGAAGTGAATCCAGGCGGCTGTCAGCCCGAATATAATCCTGCTCCGCAAAAGAAGCGGAAGCTTAAAAACCCCGGCAGATTTTTTGTGTTTCTTATTTTGCTTGCAGTTTTTGTGTGGATGATTATAACCTTTTTGGTTTCGCTGTCCACGGGTCAAAAGTTCAGTATGCTCGGCGCGGCTTCTCAGCCTGTGAGAAACATTGTCGTTGCGGGCGTTGATGAGGGCGGCTACAGAACCGACCTGATTTTACTGTGCCAGATTAACAGATACACAAACGAACTTAATATATTGCAGATTCCGCGTGATACGAAGATTCAGAATAACAGGAATGACAAAAAGATAAATTCGGCATTCTTTTCTGGATTTGACTGTATGAGAAATGAAATTAATCAGGTAACAGGCATTAAACCCGACGGTTATATTATGGTCAGCTTTGACGGATTTAACGATATCGTTGACGCTCTCGGCGGAGTTACCGTTGACGTCCCCATACGTATGAATTATACCGACCCCGTTCAAAACCTTGTTATAGACCTTCAGCCCGGTAAGCAGAAGCTTGACGGAGAGCACGCCCAAATGTTTATGAGATTCAGAAAAAACAACGACGGGACAGGCTATGCTGACGGCGATATGGGGCGAATCGATACCCAAAAGCTTCTATACTCGGCGGTTATTAAAAAAATTAAAAGTCCCGCGGGTATTGTAAGACTTCCCGCTGTTCTCGTTGCTGTTAAAAAGCACAGCAAAACCAATCTCGGTTCCGAACTGACAGGGGTTTTAAGGGATATGGTGGCTTGCTCGTCAAACGTAAAGTTCTGCACCCTTCCGGGAGGCGGCAAGTACATAGGCGGTGTCTCTTACTTTGTTTGTGACCAAAATGCGGCAAACGAAATGATTTCACAGAATTTTGTAAAATAAAGATTTAAAGAATGGAGAAATAAGATGGCTTGCGAAAACAATGCGGTTAATAAGATAGTTGAAATACTTAACAATAAAAAAGCATCCGACATCAGTGTGCTAAACGTTAGCGCGCTTACAACAATGGCTGATTACTTTGTTATAGCGACGGGCAACACCGCGCGGCAAACTCAGGCGCTTTGCGATAATCTTGAGGACGAGCTTGCAAAGCTTCCGATGTTTCACGTGAATAAAGAAGGCTACAGAAGTGGCGAATGGATTCTGCTTGGCTTTGATGATGTTATTGTTCATATTTTTCAGCCCGAAACAAGGCGTTTTTATAACATCGAGCACGTTTGGCAGGACGCTGTTCCGGTAGATGTTTCAGAGCTTTTGGATTGATACGGGACTATAAAATCACGGATTTAACGACGAAAATACAGACTGGAGGAATTAAGTTGAAATACGATTTTGATTCAATCGAAAAAAAGTGGCAGCAAATATGGGAGGAAACAGGGGAATTTAAAATTTCTGAGGACACAAATAAGCCTAAATATTACGCTCTTGAGATGTTCCCTTACCCATCGGGAAACCTGCATATGGGACACGTCCGCAACTATTCTATAGGTGATGTTGTTGCCAGATATAAAAAAATGAGAGGCTTTAACGTTCTGCATCCTATGGGGTGGGACTCCTTCGGTCTGCCTGCCGAGAATGCCGCGATTAAGCACGGAACTCCGCCGGCTGACTGGACTTGGTCAAATATCGACAATATGCGCGGTCAACTTAAACGTCTCGGCTTCAGCTACGACTGGGACAGAGAGGTTGCCACCGCTAAGCCGGATTACTACAAGTTTACACAGTGGATGTTCTTGCAGCTTTATAAAAACGGGCTTGCTTACAAGAAAAAATCTTATGTAAACTGGTGTCCGTCCTGTCAAACCGTTCTTGCAAACGAGCAGGTTGTAAACGGAAAGTGCGAACGCTGTAAGAGCGAGGTCGGCAAAAAAGATTTGGAACAATGGTTCTTTAAGATTACCGATTATGCGCAGAAGCTGCTTGATGATATAGATAAGCTTGACGGCTGGCCCGACAAGGTTCGTTCGATGCAGACAAACTGGATTGGCAGAAGTGAGGGCGCCGAGCTTAAGTTTAAAGTTGACGGAAGCGACAAAACTCTTACAGTATTTACAACGCGCCCCGACACTATTTACGGCGTATCTTATATGGTCATCGCGCCTGAACACCCTGTAGTTGACGAGCTTATTTCAGGCAAGCCGCAGGAAGCCGAGTGCCGCGATTTTATCAAAAAGGTTCAGTCTCAAAGCGAAATTGTACGCTCTGCAACGGATACTGAAAAAGAGGGCGTATTTACGGGTACATATGTGATTAACCCGTTCAGCGGCGAGAAGATACCGCTTTATCTTGCAAACTACGTTTTTGTTGATTACGGAACAGGCGTTGTTATGGGCGTGCCCGCACACGATCAGCGCGACTTTGACTTTGCAAAGAAGTATAATTTGCCTATACGCGTTGTTATTTCGCCCGATGGAAAAGAAGTGGAAGAGGGAAGCCTTACCGAAGCATTTGCGGCTGAGGGAATTTTGGTTAACTCTGATAAATTCAGCGGTATGGCAAACAAAGAAGCTCTGCCGAAGATGATTGCTTATGCTGAAGCAAACGGCTTTGGAGAAAAGAAGATTAACTTCCGTCTCCGCGACTGGCTTATTTCGCGTCAGCGTTATTGGGGTGCGCCGATTCCCGTTGTTTACTGCAAAAAGTGCGGAACTGTTGAAATCCCCGAAAGCGAGCTGCCCGTTATGCTTCCCGAAAATGTTAGATTTACGGGACAGGGTAAATCGCCGCTCAGCGAATGCCCCGAATTTGTAAACACAACCTGCCCCAAGTGCGGCGGTCCCGCAAAACGCGAGACCGATACAATGGATACTTTTGTATGCTCGTCCTGGTACTTTATGAGATACTGTGACCCTCATAACACGGAAATGCCTTTTTCAAAGGAAAAGACCGATTATTGGATGAACGTTGACCAATATATCGGCGGTGTCGAGCACGCTATTTTGCATCTTTTGTATGCAAGATTTTTCACCAAGGTTTTGTATGACTTGGGATATATCGGCTGCGATGAGCCGTTTGAGAATCTTTTAACACAGGGAATGGTTTTAAAAGACGGTACAAAGATGTCAAAATCTCTCGGCAACGTTGTAAGCCCCGAAGAGATAATTTCAAAATACGGCGCCGATACGGCAAGATTGTTTATTCTTTTTGCCGCTCCGCCCGAAAGAGACCTTGACTGGAACGACACCGCGGTTGAGGGCGCATACAGATTCTTAAACAGAGTTTGGAGAGTGGTCGATGACCTTAAGGAATATATGACTGATGAAAAAATCGATTCTTCAAAGCTGTCAAAGGAAGATAAGGATTTAAGATTTGCGGTAAATTCGGCGATAAAGAGGGTTACCGAGAACTGTAACCGCTTCAGCTTTAACACGGCAATCAGCGCCGTTATGGAGATGGTTAACTCGCTTTATGTATATAAAGAAAAAGCTTCGGATTATAACAAAGCCGTTATAACAGAAGCAATCGACAGCCTGATTCTTTTGCTTTATCCTTTTGTTCCGCACATTACGTCAGAGCTTTGGGAGATTTCGGGACACAAGGACAAGCTTTCGGTTCACAGCTGGCCCGAGGCAGACGAAACGGCTCTTGTAGTGAACGAAATAGAGATTGTTCTTCAAATCAACGGCAAGATACGCGATAAAATGGTTGTTTCGCCCGAGCTTAGTCCGGAAGAGATGAAGAAGCTTGCGCTTGAAAGCGAAAAGGTTTCGGCTCTTATTGACGGAAAGCAGATAGTAAAGGTTATTGCTGTTCCCAAAAAGCTTATAAATATTGTTGTAAAATAAGAGATTTAAAAGGTGAGGATTATTCCTCACCTTTTAGCATCGGAGTTTCTATTATCGATTCGACGGCTATATTTTCGCTGCATATCAGCTCGGCGGTAACCTCCACACCTCCGTGTTCGGTCAGGGTGTGGCTTATTTTTTGGTCTTTTATCGCCGCTCCCTCTGGCAGCTCCTGCTTTAATTCCTGTGTAAGCTCAGATACTCCCGTTTCAACGGCTTCGCTGATTGTCCGCGTCTTTTCTTCGTCATAATATTCCAGATACTCGTCTTTTCTGATAAAAACCGACGGAACTATATCAACGGGCACGCGATATTCTTTTATGTCCTCCGACGCCGTAAATTTTTGATAAGGAGGACGCCCGTTAAAGTACAGCGGAAGCTCAAGATTCATTATTTTTAAGTTATATTTCCGCTTGGATTTACCCGTGAAGATACTTTCGGTGTAGCTTAGCTTATATTCCCGCGTTTTTGTATACCTTGTCTCCGCATAGACCTCACCTCTTGCCTTTGTAAAACCGAAGCCGTTTGTCGGATTGTCAATAATTCCGCTGACAAGCACATCACCTTTACGCACGCCCGAACCGTTTTTTACAAGAGTTTGACCGTCGCGCACCTCGGTTTTTTCTATTATTCCGTCTTTTGACGCAATAAGATTGCACGCCGCCGCATCCTTATCCAATCCGTTCTCTTTTTCAAGCCTCTCAATTATTTCAATGTACACTCGTGAGCCGTTTGCGTTTATGCCTATCCAGGCAAGATTATCAAGCTTGTTCATCATTTTGTTTCTGACAAGGTCGTTATCTATATCAGAAGTTTTAACACCAAGCTTTAAGCCGCATTCAGAGAGGGCGGCACAGATTGTCTGCGTATCCGTTTTTGTGTTTCCGAAGACGGTTATCCCCATTACGTGCGTTGAAGCATAGGCAATTGCGCATATGATAATCAAAAGCCCCGCAAATGCGGGAGTGCGTTTTTTAAATCTCTTAAGTATAAACGGAAGACCGCTTTTTTTCTTTATTCTTATTCGCGTTTTTGTACGGTGCACGGGTGTATGCATCTGCCGAAACGAAGCAACATCAGTCTTAAAAAACACTCTGTCCTTTCCGCAGCGTTTTACGTCCGTAACAAGCAGATTTCTGTGCATACATATGTTAAGCAGCCTTTCGGTAAACGGTCCATCTGCCTGAAGCGTAAGGATTCCCGACAAAAATCCGTAAATACCCGCCATAAATCAGGTTCACCCCTTTTCAGCTGACAAATGATATTTTTTCTATATAACCTCTTATATTTAAAAGTTCGTCGGTGAGACAAATTATTTCAAGCGAGCTTCCCTGTATGCACACACACTTTGGTTTTGCCCTCACCTTTATTTGCCTGTCGGAATATTCAAGGATTCCCTTGTAATTTTCCAGAGTGACCTCGTGCGTGCCTATGAGACGAATTAAAACTGTGTCCATTATTATATCCTTTGAGATATCTATCGCATCGGCAATTTTTTCGCGCATTGAGAACCGATTGTCCGTATTTTGCCGCTTTTCACTCATTAAAATCATCCTTTTTAGTTTTAAAGCTTTAATTAATTTCGGTGTAACACTAATTTCTATGCCGATGCGCGGTGAAAAATGAATAATTAAATAATTTTGCGAATAAATAATTTTAAAAGGGGGAAGAGGCTATGCCTGAAAGAAAGGATTTAAAAAAGACGCTTGTGATAATTTGTATAACATATATGACGGCGGCAATGCTTATTATGCCGTCAAAAACTATGGCCGCGGCGGAAAACGCTCTTGTTTTATGCGCAAATGCAGTCATACCGTCTGTTTTTCCGTTTATATTCTGTGCAAATATGTTTATTTCTCTCGGTGCGGCAGGGCTTGCCGGCAGATATCTGTCAAAAATAATGCGTCCGCTTTTTAACATTCCCGGTTCGGGCGCGGTCGCGGCTGTGCTTGGAGTTATAAGCGGCTATCCCGTAGGCGCCATCTGCGCCTCGTCATTATACAGCCGCGGAGAGTGTACAAAGAGCGAGGCGGAAAGAATGCTTGCGTTTTGCAATAATTCGGGTCCGATGTTTATAATAGGAGCGGTCGGGGTACAGATGTCCGGCAGCTTCCGCATAGGGGTATTGCTTTACATAATTCATATTTTATCCGCCTTTCTGACGGGAATCGTTTTCGGCAGAATAAAAAAAGAAAAGACCCAAACGCGCGCATTGCCTTATGCAATGCAGGATTCGGGTCTTAAAGACGCTGTTTATGGTTTGGGCGGCGCAATAGAAAAATCGGTTGATTCGATATTAAAAATCTGCGGATTTGTAGTTATCTTCGGCGTATTCTGCGCCGCATTGCCGCAGGGAGAAGTAAGACCGTTCGTTTATTCTTTCTTTGAAATAACGGGCGGAACGTATGAACTGCTTTCAAAATTCGGGCTGTCCGCCCTTCCTGTTATATCCGGAATTATCGCCTTTTCGGGGGTGTCCGTGGCGGCACAGGTTATGTCAATTATAATTCCGTCGGGGCTGTCTGCCAAATCATACATTACGGGCAAGCTTACCCAGGGCGGAATCGCCTTCTTGCTTACATATATTTATTTAAAAATATTTCCCCAAACGGTTGCCGTCTTCGGCGCGCTGCATAACAGTCCGCCGTATATGCCTACAACAGGGCAGCTTACCGC
>USLC01000022.1 GCA_900555375.1 uncultured Eubacteriales bacterium | reverse complement strand
CTCTTGGGGCTTGAGACCCCTCAAAAAGGCGGCATATACTATGACGGCAAGGATATATCAAAGCTTGAGCTTAAAAGTCTGCGCCGAAAGATAGGAATTGTTCTTCAGGACGGAAAGCTCTTCTCGGGAAGCATTTTTTCCAATATAGCAATATCGGCACCAAATATCACGCTTGATGACGCTTGGGCTGCGGCGGAAGGCGCGGGCATCGCCGAGGATATAAAAAATATGCCGATGGGAATGAGTACAATTTTAACAGAGGGCGGAGGAAACGTCTCGGGCGGACAGCGGCAGAGGATTCTTATTGCAAGAGCGATAGCCGCAAAACCGCGGATTATCATATTTGACGAGGCGACAAGCGCTCTTGACAATATTACGCAAAAAACAGTTTCAGAAACGCTTGATAATCTTAAATGCACAAGAATTATTGTTGCACATCGTCTGTCAACAATAAAAAAGTGCGGAAGAATTATCGTGCTTGACGGCGGCAAAATAGCCGAGGACGGCTCGTATGACAGTCTTCTTGAACAGGACGGATTGTTTGCGGAGCTTGTCCGCCGTCAGGAGATTATCTGAAACAATTACATATAAAAATATAAACGTACGCATAACCGTGCGGATTTGGGGGGAGTGATTGGCAAAAAGTAAGACGGTGCGGAATATGACAGTAGTTTCCGTGTACAAATTCTTATACTGTCAAAACATAAAATATAATCGGAGGGTAAAACAAAATGGCAAATCACGCAAAAAGAATTGTAAGCGCGGCGCTTTGTATAAGTATGCTGGTATCACTTGTTCCCTATTGCTTTGCTGCGGAGGCAAACACGACTGCAGACGGCGAGCGTTCGTACTTTGATTTTGACGCGTCGGAATATGAAGTCCGCGAGAATGACGGAAGTCTTAAAGTTAAGATAGTCCGCCGCGGCGGCGGAAATGCCGAAGCCGACGTTTCGCTTAAAGCGGCAGACCTTTTGTCGTCATACGGCGATGACTATGAGATACTTGACAGCCGCGGAAAGGCTTATGACAAGGTTTTGGGCAAAAAGCCGTCCGCTTCGGACTTTGAGTATGACGGAAATACAGACGATTCTTCAGCCGTTTTAAATGCGGCAAAGGAAGGCGCGGACAGCACAGCGGCTTCGGAATCAGGGGAAGATGCCGAATCAAATATAGACAGTACAAATACAGAAGCAAATGCAGATGCAGATACAGATAATGATAATGAGGGCGTTAATACCGAAAAGGCGAGAAAGACCACAGGCTCGCCCCTGCGTGATGCCCAGGCGGCGTACCTCAATGTAACCGAAAGCGAAGAGGATACCGAGACAAAGTCGGCGGTTAAAACCACGCTTGACGATATGTACGGATACTTCCTTGAGGCAGAGGGCGCAGAGGGCGTTGTTCACTTTAAAAAGGGTGAGACAGAAAAGACGGTTACGATAAATGTTTTTGATAATGACATACCCGAACAGAACAAGATATTTATGCTTGCACTTATGGGAACGGATAACGATGAGACGATGACTGCTCCAAACGCCACGGCGTATGTTACAATCATTGACGACGAGCAGGCGGAAAAAGCACAGTTTGACCTTGATGACAGCGGTGTTACGCTGACCGCCAACGCGTCAGAGGGATACGTTACCGTAAGAAGAAGCGGCGGAACGCAATACTTTGCAACGGTTTATGTTTCAACGGTAAAGGATACTGCAGACGATGCCTCTTATGAAAGCTTTGAGTATAAGCCCGTTGCGTTTGTCCCCGGAGAAACGGAAAAGAAAGTCGAGGTTGCGGCTTATGACTTCAGCAAGGACGCTAAGTTCGGCGTCAGGCTTGAAGCCGAAACTTCAGCCGATGTCGGCAATTATTATGCAACAGTAAATATTCTGTCGGACGGTCAAAGTACGAAATTGTCCGCGGACAGTGCTTTGCTTATGGCGGCAAGGGCGGCTTCAAACGTTACTCTCGGTAGCAAAGAATGGAGCCCCGCAAACGGCGGAATAGCTATTCCGGGCGGCTGGAAGAAGGAAATCAGCGGTGACGGTAGCGCGTGGGAGAGCAACGGAGACCTGTTTATAAAGCAGTATAAGAAAAAAGGACATTCGATGTGGGTCAGCAACAATAAGCTTAATCTTGTAGGCAACAAAAGCGTTACATACAGCTCTTATATTACAAACCCAACCAGGGGCTTTGATACAAGATATCAGTCATACGCTACGTTTTTTGAGACCGATTCTGATCAGACGTTTCAAGGAAGTCTTGACGGAATACGATTAAACGGAAACAGTAATTGGCAAGAACGCACACTTGAGTTTAAAAATGCGGGTGACGCGGCTTATATTAAGTTTTCAAATATGCCGTGCTCGGCAGGATATGACAATGTTCAGTCACAGCTTGACTGGGTGCGCTTTAACTACGCAAAATACAATATCAGTCCGCAAAAATCCGTAGAGAATTTTAACCGAAACGTATATGACTTTACTCAGGGTACGCCGAATGTTTACAACACGTATTATGAAGGCGAATCAAACAGAGTGTACAATCCCGGCGGAATAGTGATAAAAAGGGACAACGGCGACACAGTGTCGGCGTTTTACGGAAATAATACCGAAAGAGTAACGATTTCTTCGGCAGATGAAGAGAAGAATAATGCAAAGGGTATCCGTTTAAAGGGTGTGTACTTTGCAAAGAACAATCTGACTGACCACACGATTTATAACGGAAGTTACACAACCAAAAATGTGTATTATGTCGCGGCGGAAAACGGCAAATTGACATTTACGCCCAATCAGGACTTTATTAAAACTCTGCGCGATAAGGGTGTTATCGGCGGTGTTCACAGTGATGAGGCCTTTAAGATTTACCCTGTTTTTGAGCAGGAGTATGTTGAGTTCCATTTTGAAAATTCAGACAGAGACGACAGCAAGTCTGCAACGAGAGGTAAGTTTGACAAGTCAAACAAGGCGTCTTATATCGTTAATGTACTTGAGGCATACGACAACGGACAGGTTCAAAAGGGATTCCACGCAAACTGGCTTGATTATTACTACATAAAGGTTCCCAAATACTCGGTTATAAGGGTTCAGACACAGCCGATTTCGACCAGAATGGCAAACGGTGTGTATTGGTGGAACTTTGACGGCAGTAAAAACGGAATATTATATTACAAAGAGGGTGATATAATATCCAGCGGAACAAGCCCAAGCGGCGAAACGGTTAAGGAAACCGATTATGCAAAGGCCGATATTATCGCAACCGAAAATATGGGCATAAAGCCCGCAACGGGTGAGCAGTCGTTTACCGTATCGTACTTTCCGACCGAGACCGAAAGCATACCCGATGTGTATAAGGGTGAGAACGGTCTTACAAATGCGGTTGTTCAGTCGGATTCGCTTGCATCGGGTGCGGCAGGCGAAGAAAGCGGAACGGATAAGAACGGAAGATATGTATTTAAAAATCCGTTTATCGGTATGGATTGGTCGCTTACCGCTATCGCTCCCAACGGGTATTATACTCAATGGGTAAATATGACGGGAGATGAGGACGAGGACGGCTATATCTCACCGAGCGAGGCGCTGAGAATAAGAAACAGAAGCTCGATGCCCGATGAGGTATACGGAAACACGATTTCGGGTAAGCTTGACCAGGATAACTTCAGGCTTAATTATTACTTCCTGCCAAAGACATCTGCGGGCAGCGGAGTGAAGACGGGCAGAGTTGTCCGCGCACCCGAGAACTTCTATCAGCTTGCAAACAATATTAAGTCTGACGAAGACGATATTCCGATAAGTGCGTACGTTGACATAGGCGGCTTTAGAGGTATTACGGACGCGAACGGAAGATATTCGATTCTCTGCAACGATTTGCCGTCCGCCGGAAACGTAAGCACAACCATTACAAGCGTTACAGCCGAAGACGACTTCTCTTACAACACGGTTTCAAAGCTTCAGAGGGATACGTATATAAAGCTTGACGCGCTTTCAAAATTCAAAGCGACGGGAATCAGCGTGAATTATGACAAGACAAAGGGCGCAATAGCAGACGATTTTATCACAGTAAATGATGATACTTTAACCGTTACCGCGTCCGTTTCAAGCGATAGCGCAATCGTGCCGACGGGAGCTCACTTCTTCATCTATGACGAAAGCGGAACGCCAAAGTATGAGCTTGACAGCAGAGAGGGCTATACCACAAAAGTTGAAAGAAACGGAAACGAGCTTTATGCTTACCTCAGCTTTAACCCGAGCAGGGATATGGTGACAGGCTATAAACTGTATGTTCAGTTTGAAGACCAGAACGGAAAATTAACAAATGCGATTGACCTTGGCTACTTCTTTACATCAAAGCTTAATCTTGCGGAATTTATTTTCCCGCTTTTCGGAAGTTCTTCTTTAGAGGATACTATCAGAAGCGGCTATGTAGAGGATATTATAGGTGACCCTCTCGGCGATTTGGATATCGGCAAAATCAGCGCGTTTGATGAAGAAAGTTATTCGTACACGCCGAGCGGAATCGATAAGAAGAATGCACAGAATTACACATGGCAGAAGACAGACTATAGGTTTGGCTTCTCGGATGAATTTTATCGGCTGAACAAAAACAACAACAAGAAAAATGACGAAGCAGAGCTTAAAGAATATCTTAAAAAGCTTTATGACGGAAAGAGCAAAGGAGTCACTCCGCCCGAGCCGAGCAAGTATAAAACAAAGAGCAGATTTAAATGGTCTGTTACACCAAGCATAGGCTTTAACCTCACATTATCGTCAAGACGTGACGGAAACACGTATTTTGAGGACCTTGTCTTTTATCTTAAGGTAGACTTTGAGGTAAGCGCAAGCCAGAAGATTAAGCTTCCTATCGGTCTCAGTATATTGGTAAAGGGCAAAATTGACGGCGATGTTGCGGGAGTTTATCATATGTATGTCGATTATCAGGACAGCTATGAGACAGAAGACGCGGTTAAGTATACAACGGAAGACTTCGGAATGTTCAAAAAGTTTAATAACTCTGTAAGACGCGAGGGATATATCTTCCTTGACCCGAAGATATCGGTTGCTCTCGGCGTGGGACTTGGCATTATATTTGTTACGGGTAACGCATCGTTCAGCTTTGATATGGACTTTCAGTTTACCGAAATCGGTACAAATTCTTACGGAGATATGAGAATAGACCTCGGCTGGGGCATTCAGCTGTTTAATTTTGAGGTGTACACAAAGTCGTTGTGGAATTACACAACCAAGCTGTTTAATACCGAGGGTACAAACGGGCACATAGACTTTGACTATAACAGCGAAAGCACGCTGTCGCTTATGTCACTTTCGGATTACTTTAGCATAGATGATGACGAAAAGCTTGTCCTTGACAAGCCGATGCCGAGGGTGTCCTCGGAAGACAGCGAATGGCTCGGCGAGGCGAACGGCGGTATCTCGCTTATGTCAATTGACGCTTCTCAGGGTACAACGGAAAGTAAGCTTATGGACGGATTCTTTGAAAACCCGTATGTAAAGCTTGCAGAACTTGATAACGGCAAAATTCTTATGGTGTTTATAGGTGATGATGGAGACAGAAGCGTAGTAAATAAAAGAACACTTTTTTACTCGATAGGTGACGGAACCTCTTGGAGCGTACCCCAAGTCGTTGAAGATGACAGAACGCTTGACGATTATCCTAACCTTTCGGATTTGGGTGACGGCAGAATCCTTATCACTTGGTCATCTGCCGATACGGTTTTGCCGGATGGTGCAACAGTTGAAGATGTGGCAAAGGATATGAATATTCACGCGGCATTCTTTAATAAAAAAACGTATGAACTCAGCGAGCCGATGAAAGTTACCAAGACCACCACCGAAGAAGAAGCGGGTAAGTTTGCTGACTACAGTGCGGACACGATGGCAAATGCGGCGTATGACAAGGCGACCGGAAAGCTTATTCTTTACTACACAAAAACAGAGTATGAGGATATGAGCACGGCAGCAAACTTAAAGAAGGCGTATTCGGCAAATGCGTATATGTTCTATGACGATACCACTAAAAGCTGGAGCAATGCGGATGGTTACACGGCCGAAGAGCTTTCGGGTATGACAGATGAAGAGAAAGAGCTGTATAAGAAGGGCTTCTACGGTCAGCGCTTGCTTGATACAAGAATAAACAAAGGCAGTGATGTTTTCCCGAGGGTGATTGACACAACGTCTATCAGCTATAACGGACTTGCGCTGTTTGCGTGGACAACTGACTGGGACGGAGACTTAGACACGCTGTACGACCGTGATGTGTTTATGCAGATTTACAACTTTGCTGAAAACAGCTTTACACACATTTTCCGTGTAACGTCCAAGACATCGGCTTATTCTTCGCCGAAGTTTGCGCGCTCGGATAATGCGACATACTTGTTCTACGGTCAAACATCTGTTGAAGAGGTTGTGAAAACAGGCGAAGGCAGCGAGACAGAAGAACAGCTTGCCGAGCACGGCTCGATAAAATATCTTAATGTAAGCGACCTTATAAAGAATAAAAGATTTAAAAAGATTTCGGATAACGAAAACGAGTATTATATCTTTAAATACAAACGCGATGCGTACACCTTTGACAAAGAGCAGAACAAAGAGGTAAAAACAACCGAGGAGGTACTCGCCGAAGCGGAAACAGCCGCAGAGTGTGATAATCCTATGGACTTTGACGTAAACGTATTAAGCGGCGGACAGATGTATCTGTTCTGGACGGATTCGGTCGATGATTCAAGACAGATTATGTGTGCTATATACAACAGCGGCGACGGTACCGAGGACGACTATGACGAGGATAACAGCGAAAACAAACCCGACACCGATATAGCGGAAAATCATTGGAGTGAGCCCGTTATGCTTACAAACGGCGGCGGTGACAATGTCGCAGGCGTATACTATTCGGGATTTGGCGAGGCGGTTGTTGATGGCAAGATTTACGCACTCGGCGCAAAGAAAGTTAAAAAAGGAACAGGCGATGAAGCAGGATATGAACCCCCTGCGCTTGTGGCGTTGCAGCACACACCTTATTCAAAGCTTAAGGCGGAAAGTATTAAAATTGATAACGAGGTTCCGCAGCCGCTGTCAGAGGTAACGCTTTGCGCAGAGATTAAAAACGAGGGTCTTGAAACAAAGCTCGCCTCGGCTGAGAATCCGATACCCGTTACATTTACAATGAACGGCGAAAATCCCGTCACGGTTAACATCGAAAAGCCGATACCGGGAGGAATGACGGCAAATGTTAAGTGCAGTGTGACCCTTCCCGAGGATATCTCAAATATCGAATTTGCGGCATATACAGATGAAGCGGATAAAGCGAAGATAACGCTTGAGCAAAAGAGTGACATCAAGATTGAAAACAGCAAAATTACGCGTATTGCCACGGACGGATATAATCCCGAAAAGGTTGTATACAGTGCGGTACTGAAGAATGTCGGAAACGCGGATGCAAATAATATTGTGATTAAAGCGGCGACAGGCAGCACAGAAGTTGCGAAAATAAACATTGATTCGCTTGCCGCAAATGAGGAGCGGAATATCGATACCGTTCTTGACATTCCCGACAGTGCGTACACGATAAATAACGATGGCGCGGGCAGTACGGCGGTAACCGTAACCGTTTCGGCAAACAATGAAAAAATAACCGATTACAGCGAAACAGTTAAAAAGTCTTTCAGCATTGAGGCGATTAATGCATTGTCAAACGTTACCGAAGTGAAGTTTGCGGATGACGGCAAATATTCGATGAAGGTTAACGAAAAGAAAGAAATACAGCCCGAGATTACGGCGGGCGAGGGCGATTCGCTTATGGTTATTTGGCTTGAAAGCTCTGATATGAATGTAGCGCACGTAAACTATGACAATATGATTGTAGCCGACGGCGCAGGAACGGCAACGTTTACGGGAATCGTAGTTCCTAGTGAGGAAAAAATCGAGTTTGCCTCTGACAGAGCCCAAAATACGGACTGGAGACAGCTTATTCCGTCAAACAAACTGATTACTGCCGAGATGACGGTCAGCGTTACGGATGTGACGAACAGAACTCGCAAAGGCGGCGGAGGTTCGCCCGCTGATGATACACAGTATACTTTAATCTTTAATGCCGAAAACGGAAGTGAATCGGGAGAGTTAAAAGTAGACAAGGACGGAACGGTTTCAAATCTACCAGCTCCCGTAAGAGAGGGATATAGCTTCGGCGGCTGGTACACGGACGAGGACTGCACGGACGAGAACAAGTATGACTTTGAAACGCCTGTGACAGCGAACTTCACGCTGTATGCCAAGTGGGAAGGCACATTCTACGGCATCCGCATCACCGACAAGGACGGCGAAGTGTACTACGTCACCAGCAAGAACGCAAACGACGTGCTGGGCGACGGCACGGTGGTCTACGTGCCGGGATATTGGAA
>USLC01000021.1 GCA_900555375.1 uncultured Eubacteriales bacterium | reverse complement strand
AGAATTTGTATATCCATTCGACAGCCATTTCAACAGCCGCCTGTTTTCTATCGGGGACAAGCTTCATATTGTGAGTCAGCCAAATCGATACAATGACCAAAAACAGTATGATTCCCCAGCTTACCGCCAGCGACATTGAAATCGGTATTCCGCTGCCTATGGGAAGTCTGAAAGCTTCTGCGCTGTTCAGTCTTTCCATAAGCTTTTCCGAAAGGTCATTCATATAAATCCCCCCTTTTAAGAGTCGTAATTGCAAAAAGAAGAAAAGGCGCCTTATATAAGGAAAATCCTCACATAAAGCGCCTTTGCTTCTTTTTGCTACATTATACACCCGATATTTGGGTTTGTCAAGAACAGACAACATTTAATTTTTAATAAAAATTTTGACAAAATAAATTTTATTTAGTAATTATTTACAATAAAATGTCTCGGGTTATTGCTTTAAATCATTGTATAGATGCGGTGATTTTTATACGTAAGATAACAAAATTCCGCAGTTTCCGCTGATTTTAATATTGCCGTCAAAGGACGGAATGAATATACTGTCGCCTTTTTTGATATCAAGCTTGGTGTCACCCGCTTCTAAGACTGCGCTCCCGTCGGTTACGATTACCGATCTGAAGCTATCTTTGTCAATGCTTAAGTCCGCTTCTCCGTTTACTTCGATTCTCTCTGTGGTAAAGTATTTGCATTTTGCAATCATACGAGAGGTATAGCCGCCGTACGATACCGTGCTTCCGCTGCTGTCAGCCGAATCGGACGGTGTTAAAACCGAGACATCTATCGCTTTGTCTATATGAAGCTCTCTCGGTTTTCCGTCCGCACCGCGTCTGTCGTAGTCATATACGCGGTATGTTGTATTTGAGTTTTGCTGAATTTCGCATATCATAAGACCTGCGCCGATTGCGTGAACCGTTCCCGGCTTTATGAAAAATACATCGCCCGGCTTGGCTTCAACGCGGTTCAAAATATCTGTTATTGTATTGTCGGCGATTCTTTGGCGGTACTCGTCTTTGGTAATCTCACGGTTAAATCCGTAGTAGAGCGCTGCGCCATCTTCTGCGGAAAGCACATACCATACTTCGGTCTTGCCATATTCGCCCTCATTTTTCAGGGCATAGTCGTCGCTCGGGTGAACCTGAACGGACAAATTACTTTTTGCGTCTATAAACTTAATAAGAATGGGAAAAAACTCAAATGCCATACCCCGTGTGCCGAGAATGTCTCTTCCGCATATGTCAATATATTCGGACAATGTTTTGCCCGAGTATTTGCCGCTTGCAATGATGCTTTGACCGTCCTTGTGAGCCGATAACTCCCAGCTTTCGGCAATTCGGTCATAGTCACATTCCTTTCCGTACTCGGTGCGGAGTTTTGTTCCGCCCCATATGTAATCCTTGAATGCGGGTTTTAATAAAATAGGTTCGTTATTCATAAAGATACACTCCTTATCATCATATTTGTAATTAAATTATAAATCATCACGGCTCAATTTGCAATAGCTTATGCAAAAATTGTTTGAACCAAAATCATATATATGACCGTGCCTGCTCCGAGGCTTATAAGCATATTCTTTTTCCATTTATGAAGTATGACAATAAAAATAATGGAAATAAGCTCGGGCAGTCCGTGATAATCGGTATAGACAGAGTCTTTTAAACAGTATACCACCAAAAGTCCTATAACCGCGTAGGGCAAAACCCCTCCCAAATAGGTAATGAAAGGAGGGGGAGTCTTTCCCTCGGGGAAAATAATAATAGTACATTAATCGAAAAATGTCTATATTTTTAAAAGGGGTTAAATACAGAAAGTGTTGGTTATGTAAACCAAAACTTCAATTATGACCCAAGCGGCCCGCACAGCGCTTTTTTAAGCAAAAAAATCGCCGCTAATCGGCTTGCAGAGCGCGTTACAGCGATTTTACCAAAAGCCTTTAAATTCTGTTTTATATGCAGTTTTGTACCATTTTATAATATTTCCCAAATTCGAGCGACATTTTTCGTGCAACATTTTACAAAAGGGTTGTTGTATAATTTGGGAATCTATGGTATAATATGTAAAAAGTGAATGAACGGAGGGATAAAATAAATATTATTGCGGAAATAAAAGTATTAAATGCGGATAAGTGTAAGAATAATTTAAAATTCGGCTGCTTACTTGAGGCGGCGAGCCGAGGCAAGTTGTGCGGTACGGCTCAGTCTTGACATATTGTAACGCTGAATGAACACAAACTGCATATCAAATACAGCCGCAAGAACAGAAGTGATAAAAAAAGGAATAAAACCATCCAGCGGTTTTGAAAGCAGAAGAGGGGCAAAGCTGAGTATACTGATAATAAGGTGACCTATCTCGGCGTTGCGCATATTATGCATAAGCTCGGCATAAGAGTTTTCTTTTACCGAAAACGACTGTTTGTTATATGTGGGTGCATATTTCTTCCAATGCTTTATGTTGATTTTTTCGTAGAAGGTTTTTTCCGTGCGGCTCAGGCTGAACGAAAGAGAGTCCTTCTTGTTATATCGGTAAATATTGACAAGATATCCGACAAATATTCTCATTGTTATGTGGTAAAAGGTTGTATAAAATGTTATTGTAAGCGCAAGAAATACAGAGTTTGCATATTTTTTATACAGAAGCATACCTGTAAGCCCCAAAAGCAATGAAACTGCTGATGTGATTGTAATAAGTTTTTTCAATTCGGTCACATCTCCTTCCGATTTATCGGATCAAATTATTGTTTATTAATCAACTTAACTCAACTTTTATTATATTTTAGGATATATGCGGAATTTTGTCAATATATTATAGGACAGGAAAACGAAAGTTTTTCCTGTCCGTTTTTTTCGTAACAGCAATTTAATTTGAAATTTTCAAAAAAGTGTGATATAATAATAAAGTCTATGTGTATTATAGATGTGTTAAAATAAAATATGAGTTCATAAACTGTATAAAAGGATTGTCCTTAAATACGGTTGGGAAAGGAATGATTATACTTTATGAAGAAAAACAGAAATTTTGCGATTAAGATGCTGATGCTTGTTTTGTGCGCGGCGATTTCAACATCGGTATTTTACGTGCCGAACGGTGCGGAGGTCAGCGCTGCCGACAATACAGAGCTTCGCGGGGTTTGGGTATCGACGGTTGCGAATATCGATTATCCGAGCACTCAGACAACTGACTCGGAGGTGCTTAAAAGCCAGCTTGTTCAAGTGCTTGACAACTGCAAGGATATGGGGTTTAATGCCGTGTTCTTTCAGGTAAGACCCTGCGGTGACGCTTTTTATAAGTCATCGATTTTTCCTTGGTCTAAGTATCTGACGGGAACTCAGGGGCTTGCGCCCGATAATGACTTTGACCCGCTTGAATTTGCGGTAACAGAGGCGCATAACCGCGGTATGCAGCTTCACGCCTGGATTAATCCTTACAGGATAACAAATAACTCTGCTGACAACAAGTATCTTGCAAAAAGCAATCCCGCGGTTTTGAATCCGGGGCTTGTTTTAACCGACAGCGACGGAAAAATGTATTATAATCCGGGTGACAGCGCGTCGGTTGACCTTATTGTAAGAGGAGCGGCCGAAATTGCCGAGAACTATGATGTTGACGGTATACATATGGATGATTATTTTTATCCCAACAGCAGTTTTGATGATGATACAACCTACTCGTTCCATAAAGACCAATACCCCGACAAGGCGGATTGGAGACGCTCTAACGTAGATAAGCTGGTTAAGGCAATGGACGAAAAGCTTCACAGTATCAAGCCTGAAATTCAGTTTGGCATAAGCCCGAGAGGAATCTGGGCAAACAAAAGCGATATGGCAGAGGGCAGCGATACACGCGGCGGCGGTTCTTATACCGAGATATATGCCGACTCGCGCAAGTGGGTAAAAGAAGGTTGGGTTGACTACATAATGCCTCAGATATACTGGAATATCGGTTACGAGATAGCGGATTATACAACCTTGTGCAACTGGTGGTCGGATGTGGTAAATGGTACGGGCGTTAAGCTGTACATCGGAGAAGCGGCATACCGCACAACTTCAAGCTCGGTTCCTGCGTGGACGGGCGAAAACGGAACGAACGAGCTTCGCACGCATATTCTTGACGGAAGAAATAATCCCGAAATCGGTGGATACTGCTGCTTTACCTATAACACGTTTTTGCAGAACCGCTCGATTTATGCACTTATGCAAGAGATGAACAGCGAGGCGGTAAATGCGCCGCAGGGAGCGGTTCGCGCAAGCGGTGACAACAATGAAAGCGTCCGGACAGAAGATAACAGCGGTGACACGGTCACCGCTCCGTCTGACGGAGGCAGCTTGTCGGCAAACGATTATATGCTTCCTTCGTCATCGGACAAGTATGAGAATAAGTTTACCGATATGGGAAATTATTGGTGGGCAATGGACGCGGTTAACAATCTTGCATCGCGCGGAATTATCAGAGGCAGAAGCGAGACAGAGTTTGACCCCGACTCGCTTATTACCAGAGCGGACAATACTGTTTTGCTTCTCAGAGTTTTAGGCAAGACGGCAGAGGTTACCGATAATTTTGCCGATGTTTATCCGGGCAAATATTATTATAATGAAATAGGAATGGCAAAGGCGCTGGGGATAGCGTCGGGCGTGGGAGACAATTGCTTTGACCCCGATGCGACAATCAGACGCGAGGATATGGCAACTCTCGCTTACAGAGTGCTTACCCGCGAAAAGCTTTTGACAACAATACCGAATACGGCTGTGCTTAATAACTTTAGTGATTCGGACGATATATACTTCTATGCCCGTGAGGCAATGGCGGCCTGCGTGGACAAGGGTCTGATGAGCGGATACGGCGACGGAACCATTAAACCCAAGGGCTATGCAAGCCGTGTTGAGGTTGCATTGTTTGTATACCGTATTTCGCAGCTTATGAAATAAAATATTATATGCAAATTATATGCAAAAATTTTAATATAATGCTTGAATTTATTTATGCGTTATATTATAATAAAAATATCGGCGAAGTCACTTGTTTCGCACCGTTGCCGCAGTAAAATGCGGAGCGGGAATATTACAGTAATTATACGGCTTATACGTCCGGGAAAGGTTGATAAATAATGCAGAATACAGAAAAAACAATGGAAAAGATAGTTGCGCTGTGCAAGGGCAGAGGGTTTATATACCCCGGCTCGGAGATATACGGCGGTCTTGCCAATACGTGGGATTACGGTCCCCTCGGCGTTGAGTTTAAGAACAACGTTAAGCGCGCGTGGTGGAAGAAGTTTATTCAGGAAAGCCCGT
This sequence comes from uncultured Eubacteriales bacterium, assembly GCA_900555375.1. GTDB lineage: Bacteria > Bacillota > Clostridia > Monoglobales > Monoglobaceae > UMGS1820. Next base: position 3,162 of record USLC01000021.1, on the reverse strand, counting down.
ACAACGTGGGTCTTGACGCCGCTATACTGATGAACCCCAAAACGTGGGTTGCATCGGGTCACGTAGGCGGATTTTCAGACCCTCTTATGGATTGTAAAGAGTGTAAGGCGCGTTTCCGTGCGGACAAGCTTATAGAGGACGCGGCAGGCGTTTCGGCCGATGGCTGGTCCGATGAAAAGATGATGAAGTATATTGATGATAATAATATAGCCTGCCCCGAATGCGGAAAGCATAACTTTACCGATATACGAAAGTTTAATCTTATGTTTAAAACGTTTCAGGGCGTTACAGAGGACAGCAAAAATGAAATATATCTTCGTCCCGAAACGGCACAGGGTATATTCGTAAACTTTAAAAGCGTTCAGCGTACTTCAAGAAAGAAAGTTCCTTTCGGAATAGGTCAGGTTGGTAAATCGTTCAGAAACGAGATTACCCCCGGTAACTTTACTTTCAGAACGCGCGAGTTTGAGCAGATGGAGCTTGAGTTCTTCTGCAAGCCCGGAACAGACCTTGAATGGTTTAACTACTGGAAGGACTATTGCAAGAACTTCCTGCTGTCATTGGGAATATCCGAGGAGAATATTAAGCTTCGCGATCACGAGAAGGAAGAGCTGTCGCATTACAGCAATGCGACAACCGATATAGAGTTTATGTTCCCGTTCGGCTGGGGTGAGCTGTGGGGAATAGCGGACAGAACCGATTTTGACTTAAAGCAGCACAGCGAATTCAGCGGCGAGAAGATGGAATATAATGACCCCGAGACGGGCGAAAAGTACATTCCGTACTGCATAGAGCCGTCTCTCGGTGCAGACCGCGTGGCGCTTGCATTTCTTGTTGAAGCATATGATGAAGAGGTTGTGGATACAGAGAAAAATGACGTGCGCACGGTTATGCATCTGCATCCCGCACTTGCACCGATTAAGGCTGCAGTTCTTCCGCTTTCAAAAAAGCTTTCGGATAAGGCTCGCGAGGTTTATACTATGCTTTCGTCTGAGTTTATGTGCGAATATGATGAAGCGGGAAGCATAGGCAAGCGTTATCGCAGACAGGACGAGATAGGAACGCCCTTCTGCATAACCTACGACTTTGATTCGGAAGAGGATTCAAGCGTTACAATTCGCCACCGTGATACGATGGAGCAAGAGAGAGTAAAGATTGACGACTTGATTGAGTATATCAGAAACGGTATTAAGTTCTGATTATGAGGATGGATAAAATTGCGGGTCACGATAAAGTTAAAAAGCTGCTTGACAGTATAATTTCAAGCGGACATATAGGCCACGCCTATATATTCGAGGGCGCAGAGGGTGTAGGCAGGCTTTCGCTTGCGACGGCATTTGCGGAAAAGCTTTGCGGCGGGGCCTCTGCGGAAAATAATCCCGATATAATTGTTGTAACAAATGAGCTTTATGATTCGTCTAAAAAACAGAAGAATGTTCTTATCGATACAATACGCTCTATGAAGGCGGATGTGTATATAAAGCCGTTTCTGTCGGACAGAAAGGTGTATATCATACCAAATGCCGATACAATGCAAGAGCCTGCGCAGAACAGTCTTCTTAAGGTTTTTGAAGAACCGCCCGAATATTGCATCATTATACTTATTGCGTCAAATGCGAACGCTCTTTTACAGACGATACGCTCGCGCGCGGCAATGATAAGAATAAGTCCGCTTTTAAGAGATGAGGTAGAGAAGTATCTTACCGAAAATAATATTGCGGACGCACATCGGGCAAAGGTTATTTCTGCTATGAGCGGCGGAAGCATAGGCAAAGCGCTTGAATTTTCCGCAGATGCAGAGGCGGTGGCTTTGCGCGATACGGTTATAGGGCATCTGGTCGGTATCTGCGGCAAAGGTGCAAAATCGCTTTACGATTTTGTGAAGTTTTTAAAGCAGAACAATTCCGATATAAAAACCGTGCTTGATATAATGGCAGGCTGGTCTGAGGATATACTTCATATTAAAGTATGCGGAGATTACGACGTTACAAATGCGGATAAAATTGCCGAGCTTAAGCGCGTCAGTATGATTGTGACGGCAGAGGCGGCATATCATTTTTGCGAAATCGTGACAAAATACTCGCTTGCAATAAGCAGAAACGCAAACTACTCTGCCGCCGTACTTTGTATGGCGACGGAATACTGGGAGGAAATACATGGTAGAAATTATAGGAGTGCGCTTTAGCAGCGCAGGGAAAATATATTATTTTGACCCAAAAGGCGAGCAGCTTTCGGTGGGAACCAAAATTCTTGTTGAGACGGCGCGCGGTGTTGAACTCGGTCACGTGGTGATAGCAAACAAGAATGTTGATGACAGCGAAATTGTTGCTCCGCTTAAACCTATTATACGCAAGGCAAACGAAGATGACTTTAAAACGGTTGCCGAAAATAAAGAGAAGGAAAAGGATGCCTTTATAATTGCTGCCGAAAAAATACGCGAACACAACATTGATATGAAGCTTGTGGATGTTGAATACACGTTTGACAGAAGTAAAATACTGTTTTATTTTACTGCGGACGGAAGGGTTGACTTCCGCGAGCTGGTCAAAACACTTGCAAGCATATTCCATACAAGGATAGAGCTTAGGCAAATCGGTGTCCGCGATGAGGCAAGACAGATAGGCAGCTACGGAATCTGCGGCAGAAATTTGTGCTGCGGTACTTTTCTTGACGACTTCAGACCCGTTTCGATAAAAATGGCAAAGGAGCAGGGCCTGTCACTTAACCCAACCAAAATTTCGGGAGTATGCGGAAGGCTGATGTGCTGTCTGCAGTACGAACAAAATGCATATGATGATATGTTAAAAAAACTGCCGCATAAAGGGGCGGTGGTAGAAACCCGTGACGGAAAGGGAATAGTTGTTGATGTTGCCACGCTTAAGGGCGAGGTAAAGGTCAAGTTTGAAGAAGGTGACGGATTTAGATTCGGCAGCTACAAGATTGGCGAATTTAAACCCTTAAATTCCAAAATAAAGTTTAAAGAAGAATTGGATTTGCAAGGCGAAGAAACCCCCGAAGAGAAAATATTTGAGGGTGAGCTTTATGATGAATCGGAGGCCAAAGCGGATGACGCCGAAGAGAAGAATGTAAATAAAAGCGACAAAGCGGACAGGCGCGGGGGAAGACCGCGCAGAGCAAAGGGCAAAAGACCCGATGTGGCAG